>JAEZSA010000053.1 GCA_023422115.1 Bacillota bacterium
GGATTTATTCCTACTGTCTTAAATCAAAATATTTTTGACCAAATTATTACAGTAAATGATGAAGATGCGATTGCTACGGTAAAAGAACTAGCCGCTTTAGAAGGAGTTTTAGTTGGAATATCCGCTGGTGCTGCTTTGTGGGCAGCGTTAAGTATTGCTAAAAAGTCAGAAAATGAAGGGAAGAATATTATAGTGATTTTACCTGATACAGGAGAACGTTATCTAACAACATCGTTATTTAATCAAGAATCATAAATAGTGGAGAAAACAATGAGGAAAGATGAAAAAAAAGTAATTCAAAAAATAGTGAAAGAAATCATTACTAATTGTCAAGAAGCCACGATTCCTATGTTTTGTGGAGAAAATAAATTACCCAATCGTGATGTCATTATTGATATTGTGAAAGAAATTCGAATGATTCTTTTTCCAGGATATTTTGATCTTGGAATGTCGAATAAAGTAATTCCTGAATATTTTATTGGAAATCACTTAACAAATTTATACGATAAACTAAAAGAGCAAATCCGATTGGCGATCCTAAATAAACATGGGGAACTTCTTGAGGAAAGTAAAATTGAATTAGAAACAAAAAAGATTTGTAATGAATTCTTTGCTAGAATTCCAGAAATACAAAAATTGTTGTTTAAGGATATTAATGCAGCATTTGATGGCGATCCAGCAGCACAAAGTAAAGAAGAGATTGTATTTTCTTATCCTGGTTTCTTTGCCATTCTAGTGTATCGATTGGCCCACGAACTATATATTCGTCATGTTCCTTATATTCCTCGTATTATGACAGAATATGCTCATAGTGGAACAGGAATTGATATCAATGCAGGAGCAATCATTGGAGAATTCTTCTTCATTGACCACGGAACAGGAGTTGTTATTGGTGAAACAGCAGTGATTGGACATCATGTTAAGCTATATCAAGGTGTTACCTTAGGTGCTTTATCAACCAGAGAAGGACAAAAAATGGCGGGGAAAAAACGTCATCCAACCGTAGAAGACAATGTGACAATCTATTCTGGTGCCACCATTTTAGGGGGAGCAACCATCATTGGAGAAAATTCTGTCATTGGTGGTAATGCCTTTATTGTTGAAAGTATTCCCAAAAACACGAAAGTAAGTATAAAAACTCCAGAGTTGAATATTAGACCAGATAAAAAATCATAGTAAAGGAGTAGTTATGATAAGAATAGAAGTTTTCTCAAAACAAAATAAGCAATATATAGATGAAGCAGCAAAATTATTATTAGATAACTTTTATCAAGCGTATAAAGATGATGCAAAAGAAGAAGTATTACATTGCCTTAGTGAAGATAGAGTTGCTTTTGCTGCTGTAATTGATGATCATTTAGTTGGCTTTATCGGAGCAATTCCCCAATACTCTAATACTGGGTGGGAACTTCATCCTTTAGTCGTCAGTCAGGCATACCGTTTTCAAGGAATTGGAACATTGCTAGTGAAAGCATTAGAAAAAGAAGTTGCTCTTCGTGGAGGAATTATGATTTATCTTGGATCTGATGATGAAGAAGAGAAAACATCCTTAAGTAATACAGACTTATATCAAAATACTTATTCGAAAATTGAAAATATAAAAAATCTAAGTAAACATCCTTATGAGTTTTATGAGAAATTGGGATATAAAATTGTTGGTGTAATACCCGATGCCAATGGAATCGGAAAACCTGACATTATGATGGCAAAACGAATTCATAAATAACAAAATATACTACAAAATAAGTAATTGATCACGATTTTGATGGATTATTTAAATTAGTAGTATTTTTTATTTTGAGTTAGTAGTATAATAATCTAAAGTTAATTTATGATAAATTTCTTAACTTCGGATAAATGTTTTGATATAATACGATAAAATGGAAGGTGTTACTATGAGAGATTATGCAAATATAAAAAGAATTATTATTAAAATCGGTTCCTCTTCATTAGTAAATGCAGATAAAAGTTTAAACGAAGTTAAAATAGCGGAATTGATGACGGTTATTCATGCATTAAGGCAACAAAATAAAGAAGTTGTTTTGGTCACTAGCGGAGCAATTGCTGTTGGAATGAATAAATTAGGACTAAAAACACGTCCAAAAGCAATTCCACTAAAACAAGCCTGTGCTGCATTAGGACAAGTATCATTAATCGAAACTTATGAAAAGTACGCCCAAACCTATCAAATGCTTTGTGCCCAAATCTTAGTAAATCATGATGATTTTGAAAATCGAAAACGAATGTTGAATTTGAGTAATACATTTGAAATGTTATTTGCTAATGGAATAATTCCTATTATCAATGAGAATGATGCCTTGGCTACAGAAGAAATCAAAGTTGGAGATAATGATACTCTATCTGCATTATTAGTACCAATGATTAATGCAGATTTATTGGTTCTAATTTCCGATGTTGATGGATTATATAACAAAAACCCTCGGGAATTTGAGGATGCAAAACTGGTTTATGAAATTGAAAACATTGATGAATCTATTGACCAAATGATAGGGCAGAAGAAGTCTGATGTGGGAACAGGAGGAATGGCAACAAAGATTAAAGCTGCTCGTATGGCAACTAGTTCAGGATGCCATATGCTCATTGTTAACTCAAATAAACTTCATCATGTCATTGATTGTTTGCAAGGAAATCAAGTAGGTACTTGGTTTGCTGGTCGTCAAGAGAAAATGAAATCAAGAGAACACTGGATTATTTATAATACTTATGCAAAAGGAAGTATTGTCATTGATCAAGGGGCAGTAGAAGCCATAACAAAACGTAAAAGCTTATTGCCTAAAGGAATTTTAGAAGTTAAAGGTAGATTTTTAAGCGATAGCGTGGTATTTGTTGAGGATGAACAAAACCATCATATCGCCAAAGGAATTACAAATTACAGTAGTGAAGAGATCAATCGTATCAAAGGAAAACCTAGTAGTGAAATAGATCAATTACTAGGGCAATTTAGATATAAAAATAAGGACGAGGTCATTCACGCCAATGATTTGGTCATCATTAAAGGAGAAGATCATGGAAAACTTAAATGAAATTGTGAATAAAACAAAAGAAGCCTCGCAAATTCTTGCTTTAAAGAATGCTAAAGAAAAAAACGCAGCATTAAAAGCGATTGCCGAAGCTCTGTTAATCCATACCAATGAAATTCTCGTTCAAAATAAAATCGATTTAGAAAATGGAAGAAAAAAGGGACTATCAAAAGCCATGCTTGATCGCTTGGAATTAACACCAACAAAAATTGCTATCATGAGTAATGATATATTAAAAGTAGTATCACTAGAAGATCCAATTGGAGAAGAACTAGAAGTGATTACAAGACCTAATGATTTAATCATCAAGAAAGTTCGTGTTCCATTTGGTGTTATTTGTGCTATTTATGAATCTCGTCCCAATGTAAGTGTGGATATTACTTGCT
>JAEZSA010000084.1 GCA_023422115.1 Bacillota bacterium
GGGGTAGACTATGGCTTACTTAACAGTTACAAACATTAATAAAAGTTTTAATAATCTACAAGTTTTAGATAACATCAGTTTTTCTTTAGAAAAAGGAGAAACATTGGCCATTATTGGTTCTTCTGGAAGCGGGAAAACAACACTACTTCGATGCTTGAATTTCCTTGAAAAAGTTGATTCTGGGTTAATTCAAATCGGAGAAAAAACAATCATTAGTGATAATTATCCCACTACGGACAAAGAAATAAGATCGAGTCGTATGAATTTTGGTTTGGTCTTTCAATCATTCAATCTATTTCCTCATTATAGTATTTTAAAAAATGTTATGTTAGCTCCTCAACTATCGCTTAATAAAAAAACAATGAATCATGAAGATTATAAACGAAAGTTTGATTTAATTAAAGAGGATGCTCTTGTTCTTCTTGAAACTGTAGGCTTATCTGATAAGATCAATGCTTATCCTTATCAACTGAGTGGGGGCCAACAGCAACGCGTCGCTATTGCTCGAGCTTTGGCTCTAAAACCAGAAGTTTTGTGTTTTGATGAACCTACTAGCGCCCTAGATCCTGCATTAACAAACGAAGTAGTAAAAGTAATCAATCGTTTGAAGTCACAAAATAGAACCATGATTGTTGTTACCCATGAGATGAATTTTGCTAGTAAAATTGCTGATAAAGTGATTTTTATGTCAGAAGGTAAAGTATTTGAAACAGGAACTTCTGATGAAATTTTCAAGAATCCTCGCAGTCAAAATCTGATTTCTTTTTTAAAAAATAACTAATAATTTTCTGCTTTTATCTTTTTATGTTATAATATATTTAAAAGGTGGGATAATTATGAAGAAAGAGAAAACAGATTCAGATGTGAAACTATTATATCAAGCTCTTATGAAATTAAAGACTGAAGAAGATTGTAATGATTTGTTTCAAGATCTTTGTACAAAAAAAGAAATTGATGCTATGGCACAAAGAATTGTTGCTGCTAAATATTTAATGGATGGCAAGACCTATGAACAAATCATCGAGTTAACTAATATTTCTTCTACAACCTTAAGTCGTGTTTCCAAGTGTGTTCAACATGGTAATGGCTACAAAAAATTTATAAATTAAAAGCGCTCAGCTTTATGCTAGCGCTTTTTATATGCCTGTTTTACGCGTTTTCTTTCTCAAGTTCAAGAAGATCAATTTCCATTGGCTCATGTTTCATAATTATTTCATATGTTTCCGATGTATCTAAAACTTCTAAATTAATAAAAAACAAGAATGCTCCTGCCGAAACAAAACCTAACCAACCACCTGAAAATAACAGCACGATTATTTCTCCAAATACCATAGCAATAGCAATACTAAATAAATGAAGTTTCATAGTCGCTTTCTTTCTAAATAAAATAAAATATAGGATAATTGATGGTATAAATACAATTAATATAACTAATGGATCGAGAGTATTTCCCATTAAAAAAATAAAAACCATCAAAACGTAAAGTAAAAATCTAAAAAACTTCTTTAGACCAAACACAAAGAATAGTAAAAATAATAGTAATGCTCCTACAGTATAGTAATAAATATTACCTCCAATTACATAATCATGATAACTATACACGGCAAGTCCAAAAACAATAATCTTTTTAATAAATCCCATAACTGTTTTCTAAAGGTTAAAAAAACCTTTTAACCTCCTCTCCCATATTCGTTAATACCGTTCTTTCTACTTCCCATTCATAGAAACAATTTGTACAAACTATAGTATCTGCATATTCATCATATTCATCATCACGCACAAATGTTTCTGTTTTCACAACTTTTGATGTGTTCATCGAAGTATCAGCGTACGTCGTATGTTCAATTGTTTCTACTTCTTTTACGTTTCTTTTCATAAAAGAACGAAGAAATTTAGTACCTGTAACCACATGGCTCCATTTGTTACATCGGCAACAACAATAATTACCAAAATGTAATGTGTATAAAATTGCAGTAAATGCCACTATTAAAATAATAATTATATAATAAATAACTCCTACAATATCAAAAACAATAAAAGGAAAAATCCATCCTATTATTTTTGCTAATAAAAAATTTAAAAAGACCAGCAATAAAAAGCCAATGCGATAAATCATTTGTCGTTTTAATTTGTAAATAAAATCTAAAAAGAATGGTAAGAACATTGTCACTGTAAAATAATTAAACACGATGATTAATCCCAATGCTAAAATAAAAATAATTAATCCACCAAAAAAACCAATTAGCATTGGAATTTTAAGGATTCCGCTTATAAGTGTACTCCAAAAACTTAGTAGTGTCATAAATCTCCTTTCTTTTTTATGCGTTTATTTCCTACTTACCTTAAATTATACTATAGTTGTTTTTTCAGTACAAGAAATATTTTCATTTTTTTATTGGGCTTTTATTGTTCTTTTAGAAAAAATTAGCGATATTATTCGCCTTTATATGATAAATAAAAAAGAAAAACCACCTTATAAAAAGGTGGTTTTCACGATATTTTTTATTTTTATTTATAACATTACACCATAAATAAGAATCCCAAGGATTGCTGAAATGATGATCATAAAAATTGGATTTAGTTTCTTAAACTTAATTTTGATCAAAAACATAGTTATCACAATTGCTAACGACATATAATCAACTGCTTCTATGACCAAAGGTTTAGCAAATAAATCAAGAACTTTTGTCAGCCCAAACACATTGTTTACAATAAGATTTAATACTACCCCAATAATTAATCCTGTTACTACCGGTTTTACTCCATCTAATGCCCACTTTACTTGTTTATACTTTAAAAAGTTAGTGATAAATTTGGCAATAACTAAAATAATAATGAACGATGGTAAGACAACACTTAATGTGGCAACAATCGCTCCGATAATACCTGCTTGACTAAAGCCAACCATGGTTGCAGTATTAACAGCAAATGGTCCAGGAGTGGATTCAGCAATGGCAAAGAAATTTAGCAATTCTTCAATGGTCATCCATCCTCTAGCAACAACTTCATCCTTAATCATTGGTATCATGGCATACCCACCACCAATGGTAAGAAGACCAATAAAGAAGAAAACATAAAATAATTCTAATAGAATCATAATTTTTCCTCCGTTTTTGCCTTATTTTGTTTAATTCTTCCTACTATCATTTGAGAAACGATACCAATTGCGAGACCAAAAATAATAATGTATGTTGTTCTAATTTGTAAAATGATACTAGCAATTAACGCAACCACTACTAAAAAGTAACTAAAAGCAGTCTTAGGAAAATGTTTTGCTATTCGCAATGCAGCATGTAATATTAACGCAGCAACGCATGCTCTAATTCCTTTAAACGCATAAATAACATATTCATACTTTAAAAAATCTTCAAAGAACACAGAAATTATGGTTATGATAATCATAGAAGGTAGAATAACACCTAAGGTTGCGAAAAAACTACCCCAGAACTTTCCTATTTTATAACCTACAAAAGTTGCGGTATTAACTGCTAATACTCCTGGTGTTGACTCTGCAATGGCAATGATATCAACCATTTCTTCATTGGTTAACCATTTCTTTTTTTCTACCATTTCATGTTGAATCAAAGGAATCATCGCGTAACCCCCACCAAAAGTGAAAGCTCCTATTTTTAAAAATGTGATAAACAAAGATAAGATTTCTTTCATATTCTTAATATAACTCTGTAAGAGTTATTTCTCCACTATTTAACTGAATTTGTTGATCATCAACAAGGAGTAATATACTACCATTGTCTAAGATATCTTGTACAAGTGCTTTTTTTTGTTGATTGTCAATCACAACACTTACTTGTTTACCAATCACACTAGAATGCAATTTACATATTTGTAAATAATCGCTCTTTTCTGCACAATAAAGTCGATAATCTTTTTCGAATTCTTTCAAAAAACTTTTCAGAAGTGTTTTTTTATCTGTTTTATGATTCGTTTCAAGAAAAATAGATGTCGCTTTACTTGCTATACTAGGATTCATTCTTATGGTGTTGACATTAATTCCTACACCTATGATGATGCATTCAACTTGTTCACCAATAACAATTGACTCCAAAAGAATTCCAGAAATTTTTTTATTGTGTACAAGGATATCGTTTGGCCATTTTATTGTAACATTGTTGACTATTTTATTCAATGTTTTATATAAAGAGGCAGCAACCAACAAACTTAAATTTGCAATATTAGGAGGAAGCTGTTCTTTCAACAACATAGAAAATAACAAATCATCACTATCTTCCCATACCCTACTCAGACGACCTCGTCCCGCAGTTTGATGATTGGCAACAATCACAGTTTTATCAGGCAATTGTTGATAGTTTTCTCTTAGGTATAAATTTGTTGAAGGAAGAGTTGTAAATTCAATTATTTTTTTCATGAAAGTCTCCTTAAAAAATAAATAGCACTATTCAAGGACAGTGCTATTGTTTATTCTTCGACCAACGATACTAGCAATAACGCCTTTTATGATATCAAATGGTATAAATACAATAATAAATTTTAATAAAATTTGCATAGTTGAAATATCTAAATCAATAACCATAAAAACCTTAATCATTAAAACTGCATATAAGAATCCAAATATATAATCAACAAGAATAAGCAAAAATGCAATTAGAAAATAGTGATACTGTTTGTTTTTGGTAATTAATTTTTGTCTTTTGATAAAGAACATGGTTACTGCCATTCCTATAAATCCAACAATGAATCCAAAGGAAGGAACATAAATATAACCAATTCCTGAATAAGCTGTAGCAAACACAGGTAATCCAAACAGTCCCATCACAATATATGTCGCTAAAATGACAAGTGCATCAATGGGATTAACAGTAAAGCATATTACTAAAACAGCAAAAATTTGTAATGTTAGATTAATTGGACCAATTGGTATTGCAATTTTACTAGCAACAATTAGTAACGCTAATAAAATTGCATCAATGGTTATTTTTTTTATTTTAGAATTCATCTATTTCTATCCAAATAATGTTAATAGAATACCGGCAGCAATTGCAGAGCCAATAACACCAGCTACATTAGGTCCCATGGCATGCATTAATAAGAAGTTTGTTGGATCTTCTTTTTGGCCTACTTTTTGAACTACACGGGCCGCCATCGGAACTGCTGACACGCCAGCTGCTCCTATTAATGGATTTACTTTTCCCTTGGTAGCGATGTACATGATTTTACCAAATAATACACC
>JAEZSA010000095.1 GCA_023422115.1 Bacillota bacterium
TAGTCATATAGATGCTGATTTTACTGTTTTAAAAATTCGCTTTACCAATCGTTATCATGAAGAAATGGAGATTGTCGATCCGTTTGGACCAACCAATTATGGTACGGAAATCGCAATTGAGTTAAAATAATATGAAAAAATGTTTCACAATCAATCCCTTTAGAACGGATACGGATTTTATTGAATTTGATGCCATTCTAGCAACCAATCAATTTCAAGGAATTGAAATCTTCTATCCATATCCTCTTTCGACGGATCTTCAAGAAAAATATAGACAAAATGTCATGAAATTACATCAAAAATATCCCCATATAGAAATAGTAATGCACTTACCTTATGGACGTGACAATGATTTATGTAATTTAGAACATTATCTAGAAACAATAGAAATTTTAAAACAAGGGATTACCTACACTAGCCAATTCCAGACAAAAAAATTAACACTACATTTGGGATATGTTGATTCGCAAAAAGAAAGAAGTTTTTATGTGAATCATATCGTTCCCCTTTTACAAGAATTATGTGATTACGCCAAAAAATATCAAATGTCTGTGATGATTGAAAATATGCCAGGAAAAGCAGAATTGGGCTTTAGTCCTGAGGAAATACTAGAAATTATTACCAAGACAAAACGAAATAATTTGAAGTTTATTCTCGATACGGGTCACGCTCATGTCAGCCGATATGAAAACCCAGCTTATATTCAACTTTTAGGGCCTTATTTACATCATATGCATTTTAGTGATAATGATCAAAGTGGAGACCAACATAAACGTATGGGATTAGGTAATATTGATTTTAATGAAGTTTTTCAAGAATTAAATAAGATTGGATACCAAGAACTTCATTGCTTAGAAATCATCTTCCAAAAACCTGAAGAAGTGTTGGGGTTTGCAGAGGATATGAATTTATATCAAAAAACAAAAAGAGACAACTAAAACCATTATAAAATGAATAGAACATGGGGTAGAATATGAAAAAAGTTTGTGTATTAACAGATTGTACAGCGGATCTAACAAAAGAATTGTATGAGAAAAACGAAATTGAGGTATTACCATTATATGTCACGATAGGTGGTAAAACTTATTCTGATGGAATTGATATCACGACAGAAGAAATGTATGAGAAGGTAAAAGAATTTGGGGAACTACCTCGTTCTTCTGCCATCCCGCCTGCTGTTTTTGAAGAAAAATTCAAAGAGTTATTAGTTTCTTATGAACAAATCATTTATATGGGAATTGGTAGTGGCTTTTCTGGAACTTATAATAATGCCATAATCGCTAGTCATGAATTTCCTGAAAATAAAATATTTGTTATTGATTCTAAGAATTTATCGAGTGGAATTGGATTATTATTATTAAAAGCAACTAAATTCCGCGATCAAGGATTCGATGGAGTTCAAATCAAATCAAAAATTGAAGATTTAATCCCTCGTATTCGAACACAATTTGCTATTGATACATTAGAGTACCTTCATAAGGGGGGACGCTGTAGTGGAACAGCGAAAATATTTGGAACTTTGTTGAAGATCAAACCGATTATCCGTGTAGAAAATGGTGCAATGCATGTTGCGAAGAAACCAATGGGAAAATTCAGTCGCGCTTTGGATATTATTTTAGATTATGTGAATCATGATTTAGAGAATATCGATCCTGAATTTGTGATGGTAACCCATTCTTTGAGTTCTGTTGCTTCTCGTTATTTGATTGATGAATTAAAAAAATTGAACCATTTTACCAACATTTATGAGACCTTTGCTGGGGGAGTGATTTCTACTCATTGTGGTCCAAAAACGATTGGTATCTTATACATTGTAAATAAATAGCTACAACCCGTTGTGGCGATCTTGAAAGCGCAAAAGACACAATGCGCTTTTTGTTCTAAAAGGAGAGAAATATGAAAAAAAATATATTTTTAGAATATGGTTTTCATTCCGATTATGAAACTCGTGCTCGATTAATCAAAGAAGCAGGGTTTGATGGCGTTTTTTTAGAATGGAAAGAGAATTTGGAGGAAATTGCACAAATCATTCGACAAGCAGGGTTAACGATTGAAACAATTCATCTACCATTTTCCCTTGCCAATTCTTTATGGGAAGAAACCGAAGAAGGAAAAGCATATTATGAACAAATCAAGACAGGAATTATGATGGCTAGCAAGCTGGAGATTAAAACAGTCATTGTTCATACCATTCGTGGGCTTACTCCTCCTAGTATTTCTTTTGTTGGTCTAACAAGAATGCAAGAGTTGGTTCAATTAGCAAGTGAAAAGCAAATATATATCGCTTTAGAAAATATTCGAATGCACGAATATATTGATTATTTTTATCGAAATATCAAGAGTCCATGGTTACGATTTTGTTTTGATGCCGGGCATGCAAACTGTTTTTCAAAAGATATTGATGATTTTGCTTGGCATACCTATGGAGATAAATTAATTTGTGTTCATCTTCATGATAATAATGGTCAAAGCGATCAACATGTAATGCCGTTTCAAGGAAATATTAATTGGGAAAAACTAATGCATGAGTTGAAAGAAAACCATTATCCCGGTCCTCTTACTTTAGAAATTGTCTTAAAGAATACAGAAGGTCTTGAAGAGAGAAAATTTCTAGAATTGGCAAAACAAACAATAGATAGGTTAGTGGAGTTCTATGATAAATAAAACAGAAATATTGGCACCTGCAGGATCACTCGATGCTTTTTATGCTGCAATAGCAAATGGAGCTGATGCAGTTTATCTGGGAGGAAAAGCATTTGGAGCTCGTGCTAATGCCAGTAATTTTACGCTAGAAGAAATGAAAGAATTAATTAAGTATGCTCATATCCGGGATAAAAAGGTTTATGTGACTGTAAACACGGTGATTTTTGAAAAAGAATTTTCGGATGCTTTAGCGTTTGTTCAAGATTTATATTTGAGTGATGTGGATGCAATCATCATCCAAGATTTGGGGCTAGCAATGGTCATTAGAGAGAAATTTCCTGATTTAGCACTACATGCTTCCACACAAATGAATATACATAATCTTTCAATGGCAAAGGTTGTTCAAGAATTAGGATTTAAACGAATTGTTTTACCACGGGAAATGAATATTGATACGATAAAGGAAATAAAAAAACAGGTAGCTATTGAACTAGAAGTCTTTGTTCATGGTGCACTTTGTGTTTCTTATTCGGGAAACTGTTATTTTAGTTCTTTTATTGGAAAACGAAGTGGAAATCGTGGTCAGTGTGCTCAGCCTTGTCGTCTTCCTTATCGATTGGCAGATCAAGAAAAATATTGGCTGAGTCCTAAAGAATTATACACAATCGATAACATAAAACAACTTCAAGCATTAGGAATTACCAGTTTTAAAATCGAAGGAAGAATGAAACGACCTGAATATGTTGCGCAAGTTGTACAAAGTTATCGAAAAGCTGTCAATCACGAACCATTCAGTATCACACAAGAAGATCGTCGCTTACGAACGATTTTTAATCGTGATTGGACAAAAGGGTTTCTATTTAAAGAAGAAAACAAGAATTTTTCTAATGTGGAACAACAAAATCATGTTGGCATAATCATTGGAAAAGTCATCTCAACCTATCAAGATAAAGTAAATGTGAAGTTATTATCTCCTTTAACCTATGGCGATTCCATTCGTTTGGTAGGAAAGGTAACGGATGCAGTTACCATCAATCAAATGTATGTGGCAAATCGTTTGGTGAAAGAGGCCAATGCAAATGATGTTGTAACGATTAAAACACATATGGTGGGGTTGGAAGACGCGAAAGTATACCTTACAACGGATAAAAAGCAAATTGACGAACTAGCAAACACATATAAAAATGATCCATACAAGATAGACATTGAAGGTGTCTGTTATGTGGAACAGGGTCAAGTAATCTTTTCTATAACAGATCAAATCCACACAGTTTCTCAAATTTGTCTGGATAAACCTGAAGTAGCTAATAGCAATCAAATAGAAAAAATTAAAGAACAACTGGGAAAAACAGCAAATACTATATTTCAGTTTAAAGACTTACAGGTGCGAGATAATTTCTTTTTACCAATAAAAAGCATCAATCAATTGCGCCGGGACGCTTTAACAAGTCTAGAGAATTTGCGTAGTATTAAATACCCCAATCGTCAAGTGAGAGAATTACCAGAAGAAAAACAAAACCATGAAGAAGAACTAGTAGGAATCAAAGTAAAAGTGCATAATGAAACGCAATTACAAATTGCAATTCGTTTTCCTGTAAAAGCAATTTATGTAACTGATAT
>JAEZSA010000037.1 GCA_023422115.1 Bacillota bacterium
GATCAATATCGTGGAATCGTTCCCTCTGTTAGAATCGTAAATGGAACCGTAAAAAAAGGGGATCGAATTTATATGATGTCAACCGATGCCTACTATGAAGTTGTTGAAGTAGGAGTGTATACTCCAAAAGAAACAAGAAGAGATTATTTAGAAGCTGGAGATGTTGGTTATATCACAGCTGCTATTAAAGATATTGCGTTTGTTCGTGTCGGTGATACCATTACTTTAGCGGAGAATAAAGCAGAAAAAGCTCTTCCAGGATATAGAACATTAAATCCAATGGTTTTCTGTGGGATGTTCCCTGTTGATAATTCAAATTATTCAGATTTAAAAGATGCCTTAGAAAAATTAAAATTAAATGATGCTGCTTTAGTATATGAACCAGAAAATTCACAAGCATTAGGATTTGGATTTCGTATTGGTTTCTTAGGATTATTACACATGGATATTATTCAAGAAAGAATCGAACGTGAATTCAATCTTGATTTAATTGCAACTGCTCCTAGTGTAAATTATCTTGTTCATTTAGAAAATGGAACTAGTGTTTTTATCGATAATCCTTCTCGTATGCCTGAAGCAAATTACATCAAATCTATTGAAGAACCTTTTGTCCAAGCAACCATTATGACTCCAAGTGAATATGTTGGACCTATTATGGAATTATGCCAATATAAACGGGGAATCTTTAAAGATATGACCTATATGGATGCAACTAGAGTGACGATTACTTATGAAATTCCTTTATCAGAAATCGTTTATGATTTTTTTGATAAATTAAAATCTTCGACAAAGGGATATGCTTCTTTTGATTATCAATTATCAAAATACATGACATCAAAGCTTGTACGAATGGATATTTTACTAAATGGAGAAAAAGTAGATGCTTTAAGCATCATTACGCATAAAGATAGTGCTTACAAACGAGGGAAAATAATTACTGATAAATTGAAGGAATTAATTCCTCGTCAGATGTTTGAAGTACCTGTACAAGCGGCAATTGGAGGAAAGATTATTGCTCGTTCAACCATCAAAGCAATGAGAAAAAATGTACTAGCAAAATGCCATGGTGGTGACGTTTCGCGAAAAAAGAAACTATTACAAAAACAAAAAGAAGGAAAAAAACGAATGAAAGCTGTTGGTAGTGTAGATATTCCACAATCCGCTTTCTTGGCTGTTTTAAGTGTTGATGAATAAAACATGTGGGGGGATAAAACATGAAAGCAATTTATATTCACATTCCTTTTTGCGATCACATTTGCACTTATTGTGATTTTTATAAAATGGTTGCCAAAAAAGAACTCAAAATAAAGTATATTGACTATTTAATTAAAGAATTGGAAATGAAAAAGGAATATCTTACTGATATTAAAACTATTTATATCGGGGGAGGAACTCCGAGTAGTTTACAACTAGCACTAATTGAAAAGTTGTTACAAGCACTATCCAATCACATTTCTCTTGATCAAGTTGAAGAATTTACTTTTGAAGCAAATCCAAATGATATCACTCTAGAGCTTGCATCCTTATTAAAAAAATATCAAGTCAATCGGGTATCTTTGGGAGTCCAAAGCTTAAACGCGAAAATATTGAAGATTCTCGGTAGAAAGCATGATAAAAAAATAGTTTATCATGCGATTCAACTATTAAGATCTGTAGGTCTCACCAATATCAATGCTGATTTAATGTATGGCATTGGAAAAGAACGCTTTTGGACCATAAAGAAAGACATGCGTAGGTTGATAAAACAAAAAATTACGCATTTATCTGCTTATTCTTTAATCATTGAAGAAAAAACAATTATCGGCAAACAACTTGCTTTAGGTAAATTCAAGCCAATGAATGAAGCAAAAGAAGCCAATATTTATCGTAAATTATGCAATTACTTAACAGCACACAATTTTATTCATTATGAAATTAGTAATTTCTGTCATTCTGGTTATCAAGCGAAACACAATCTGGTTTATTGGGATAATCTCAATTATATTGGAATTGGTGCTGGTGCTAGTTTCTACATTGACAATATTCGCTATACCAACATCATGAACCTTCAAGAATATTTTGATGGTATCGACAAAAAAGAGTTAAATTATTTAGAGACAACGAAACTGACAGAGGATGAACAAATGTCAGAAGAAATGATACTAGGATTACGAAAATTAGAAGGCGTAAAAAAAGAGGTCTTTAAATTGAAATTTGGAGTTGATATTTATCAAAAATACCCTTTTCTGAGCGATTTAATTTCTAAAAACTTGATTATTGATGATACTGTTTTTATAAAGGTCCCTATTGATAAACTTTATTTGATTAATGAAGTTTTAGTGAACTTTATATAGAATGATAAGGGAAATTATATGAAAAAATACATGCAAGAATATTCGTTATACATTACTACTGAGATGGCTCTAAGCAAGAATACTTGTGAAAACTATGAAAGAGATATCGAAAAGTATTGTGATTTTATTGTGAATGTTCGTAAAAAAACAAATCCAATGGATATCGAAATAGAAGATGTTCGTGCCTTTATTAATAGTTTAAAAAGAAAGCATATTGCAAGTTCATCACAAGCTCGTAAACTATCCGCTTTAAAATCTTTTCATAAATTTCTACTATTAGAAAAGTATGTTACTATCAATGTGGCAAAGATGATAGCAAATCCTAAACAAGAGAAAAAATTACCTACTGTATTATCAGTGGAAGAAATAGACAAATTATTAAAATCTCTTACTACTGATACTCCTATTGCACTGCGTGATAAAGCGATGATTGAACTGACCTACTCTTCAGGGCTACGAGTAAGTGAATTAATCAATCTAAAACTTTCTGATTATCACCCTTCCATGGGGTTTATCGATGTATTTGGAAAAGGTAATAAAGAAAGAGTTGTTCCTGTAGGGGAAGAAGCAGTTTATTATTTAAATCTATATTTAAAAGAGAGTCGCCCAAAACTTGTTAAAACAAATCTAAATAACTATATTTTTGTAAATAGTCGTAATGGAGGCCCAGTTTCCCGCCAATCATTTTTTGAGATTATCCGGGAAAAAGCATTATTAGCAGGAATTGATAAACCCATCTCTCCCCATAAAATAAGACACTCTTTTGCTTCTCATTTATTAGAACATGGACTTGATTTACGAATTATTCAAGAGTTATTGGGGCATGAAGATATTTCAACAACAGAAATCTATACTCATATTAACAATGCACACTTAAAAAAAGTTTATTTATCAACTCATCCACGAGCTAAAAAGGAGACTAAAAATGATGAAACAGTTTAAACGAATCTTTGTGATCGTAACGGACTCGTTAGGTGTTGGAGAAATGCCTGATAGCCATCTATATGGAGATCAGAATACAAATACACTCAAACATTTAAGTTATAGTAAACCAAATTTCTCGATTCCAACCCTAGCAAAACTGGGAATTGGAAATATTACAGATGTCAATGGAGCGCCTATTACTTCATCTCCACTAGCTTCTTTTGGAAAGATGAAAGAAATTAGTGTAGGAAAGGATACCTTAACTGGCCACTGGGAAATTATGGGGTTGGAAGTAAAACAAAGTTTCCCTGCTTTTACGGATTCTGGTTTTCCTCCTTCATTAATTGAAAAATTAGAAATAGAAACAGGGCATAAATTTATTGGCAATTATGCAGCAAGTGGTACTGAGATTATAAAAGTATTAGGAGAAGAGCATCTTCTTACAAAAGCGCTAATTATTTATACTTCAGCGGATTCCGTATTGCAAATTGCAGCCAATGAAGAAATTATACCGCTGCAAGAATTGTATCGAGTTTGTGAAATCGCTCGAAAAATAACCTTAGAAAATCCAGAATGGATGGTAGGGAGAATCATTGCTCGCCCATTTATCGGTAGTAGCAGCGATACCTTCAAACGAACAGCAAATCGACATGATTATGCTGTTAAGCCATTTGATAAAACAGTACTAAATCATTTAAAAGATAACCAGTTAGATGTGATTGCTATTGGTAAAATAAATGATATTTTTGATGGGGAAGGGATTACAAAATCGATTAAGATCAAAAGCAATTATCAAGGAATGGAAGAAACGATTACTATTGCTGATACCAATGAATTTCATGGGTTATGCTTTGTCAATCTTGTTGATTTTGATGCCCTTTATGGCCATCGTCGTGATGCTGTAGGTTATGCTACTTGCCTAGAAGAATTTGATCAACAATTAAGTACCCTAATCCATTTTATCACTAATGAAGATTTATTAATTATTTGTGCTGATCATGGAAATGATCCTCTCCATGTAGGAACCGATCATACAAGAGAATACGTTTTATTATTGGCTTATTCTCCCGAACTAGAAGGACAAAATTTAGGTATTAGAGAAACCTTCAGCGATATTGGAGCAACGATTTTAGACAATTTTAATTTACCACCGATGAAAAATGGAACAAGTTTTCTTAAGAATATCATAAAAGGAGAAATAAAATGAACGAATCAGTAAAACGTGTCGCAATCAGTTACGATTTAAGCCACGATGGTCACATCAAGGGCTATAAATGGTTTTGTGAGGGTCAACAACCAAAAGGAGCTTTTTTAATTTCTCATGGAATGGCTGAGCATATCGAACGATATGATGATTTCGCCCATGAATTAGCGAAACGAAATTATATTGTTTATGGTCATAATCAACGAGGTCATAAAGATACGATTTTATCAAAACAAGATTATGGTTATATGGGAGAAAATGATAATTTTGAAATTATGGTTACCGATTTATCTGAGATTTGTGACGTAATTAAAGAAGAGAATCCAGAATTACCAATTATTTTATTTGGTCATAGTATGGGTTCCTTTGTTAGTCAACGGTTTGCTCAATTATATGGAAATAAAATCCAGGGATTAATTATTACTGGTTCTTCACAAAATCCAAATCTATTATTAAGTATTGGTTTGCTTATCGCACGGCTAACATGTAAATTCAAAGGAAGACGTTATCGTAGCAATTTATTGAACAATTTATCCTTTGGATCGTTTAACAAGGTGTTTAAACCAAATCGTACTGAATTCGATTGGTTAAATCGCGATGAAAAAGAAGTAGATAAATATGTAGCAGATCCATATTGTGGAGGGATTTTCACTGCTGCCTACTTTTCTGGTTTCTTTAAAGGATTAAAAGAGATCAATGCGAATTTTGAACTGATTCGTAAAGATTTACCTTTATTGATTCTAAGTGGTGGAAATGATCCTGTTGGCGGTTGTGGAAAGGGAGTTACAAAACTTTACAACACTTATGTAAAGAAACAGATGGCTGATCTAACATTTAAATTATATGACCAAGCTCGTCATGAAATTCTACTTGAACTATGTAAGGAAGAAGTAAGACAAGATATATTTTCTTGGTTAGAAAAACACTAAAAAACCATCAAAAAGGAGCAAAAAAGCCGAAAATAGCTCTTATTTGAGAATAGTAATGGTTAATTACCTATTGAAAAAAAGATAATCTTCTCTAAAAAGGGTTATAGAGTATCTTATTTATCGGATATTAATATTTTTTAAACAGAAGCATGAATGACTATTTCATGCTTTTTCTATTTTGATAATCAAATAGTAATTGCGTATTAAAAGATATTATGTTATAATTTATGTAGTATTTCGTAAAAACTGGGTTTTTATCACAAACAATCACAGCAAGGAGCTAATAAAATATGATTAAAAAAAAGCTAATGATGATCATATTAGGATTATGTATGTTCCTATTAGCTGGATGCTTACAAAATGAAGTTACTGAAGGAACTAAAAAAATGATTGGATTAACAATCATAGAAAGCACCAGTGAATTAGAAAACATTACTAATTTAACGAACCTAGATGATATCCCTATCAATGGATTTATTTTAAGCGATGACTATAATGAAATTAGCTTTTTAGGTGATTCCTTATTCGATTTTAAATATGAATACAGTTATCTTGAAGGAGATATTATTAGTCCTGATAGTATTTGTGCCTTTATCAATGGTAATTATTTCCAAAGTATTCATATAACAACCCCAATTTTTATATATGGGATTTATAAAAATATCAATAATACTTATGAACTTGAACTTAAAAATGAAATAACTAATATTACTGGTACCACCGTACTAGTAAATTTATCCGAAGAAGTTGTCATTAATACTTATAATTATGTATTATCTTATGTCATCAATATCAATAAAACGAATGCTCCGTTAGAAAATGTCATTCGCGAATTTAACAGTAAAAATCAATTAATTCGTTCTACCATTATCACGGAAAACACATTAGAATTCACGACAATGGAAAATACAGAATACGTGATTGTTGAAGAAAAAACAACGGATATTTACGATAAAGAAAGTGTAAAAAGAACCTTAATTACTCAAGAATCAACTAAAACTTATATAACTGTTAAACTGTTGAACACTGAAAATACAATAAAATCAGTACAAGTGAAGCTCATATTTCCATAAAAAATAAAAATGCAGAGAAATTCTGCATTTTTTTATTTCACATTGCTAAATTCTTCTTAATTATGCTCATATTTGATTTTGAGTATGTTTATTTCTTATTTTTTTATTATGAAGAGAGGTTAAATTTTATAGGATTAATAGTAAAAAAGTCTTTACTTTATCTTTTTGAAAAAGAAGAAACAACGAAAAAACATTTTTTAGGATATGAAAGTAGTTACTTGTATACTGTTTTAGTTTTTAAGCCTTAAATTTCGCCTATAATCGTTTTAACTTTACTCCACTATTCATTAATCATCTGTAAGAAACAAGACAAGACAAGCTCAATTTCAAGGTTAGTTATCATTATAGTTAATTTTTTATCAATAAAATTTACTGGTATTCGTATGGGAAAAAACATTAAAAAATTAAAATCTATCATGCTAATCAAGTAAAAACAAGTACGCTTTTTTATAGGATTAATAACTTATAGCTGATTATGAATGATTCATCATTTATATAAAAATAATCTTCTCACAGAAAGCTACTTTATAAGTATTATATTATGATCAAAAATTTAATTTGATTGAACATGGACTAGATTTTATAATCATGATTAATTGATTATTTAGTGTTAATCATACAGGTTTAGAAAAAAAAATAATTTTTATAGATATAGATTTTCGATTTATTTAAAGATTAAAACGATAGAAGTTTATAAAGAAGTAATAAAAATTTTAAAAGAGATCACCAACAAATACTTTAGCTTGAACATTTTCAAACTTTAAACACAAATTTATTATTAAAGCCGTCGTTCTATATATATTGCATTTTACATAATCTTTATTATAGGCACTTGCGTACACTTGTGTAACTATCTAGTTTGTATTTTATCTATCAACAGATAATATTATATTCTTATAATCTTCTTTTTATTTTACTTCTTCTAGTAAAAAGCGCTCCTGCCCTATTACAAGTATTATGAATATATATTTATATTTCTTCTTCTATTTCAAATCGTTTACCCCTTTTATAATAATTTTATTAATACTTATTCATCTACAATAAGATAATCTTCTCCTATCAGACCTAAGATTTTATTTTTTTATTTATATGCTTGTATTATCTATCATATTTTAATTTGCATCAAAAAAAACCAGCTTTTACTAGAAGCTGGTTTTCAATATTTAACCTAATGTTCTTTTACTAATCTCTTCACCTGCAATATAGATGATTCTTTCGTTTTCTACACAGATGCTATCTACACCAACTGTTTCTTCACACTCATCAATTGAAAATTCATCTCCTGGTTTTTTATTCAATAAAAATTCAACAAGCGATAAAATGACATTCGCTTTTGCAACATGATCATCTATAACACTTCCATAAATAAAACCTTTTTTAATCGCTTCTATACTCTCTTCACTAGCTGTAGCACCAATAATTTCAAAAGGCATATAAACCTTGTTATCAGATGAAACTATTTTTAAATTGTTTTCTAAAACGAAATCGATAACTCCTAATGCTAATTCATCGCTATTTGCAATAATTACTTCTATTCCGTTTCCGTATTTTTTATAAATTTTCGCCATTTTTTGCTTGGCTGTTTCTCTTTTCCAATCGGTGAACTCCATAGTAAGCACATCAATTTGATATTGTTTTGCCAATATTTCAGAAATACAAGTATCAGTGATGTATTCTGTTAATTGATGTCCTTGTTCTCCTTTCATGAAAACAATCTGTAAAATAGAGTCATTGTTCTTGTCTACTGCAATAATCGGGTCATAAATAGATCCAGAAACAACTTTCAACATTTGAGCTTGTAAAATGCCAAATCCTTTTGCATCAGAACCTACATAATAGACATCTTCAGCAAGCAGTAAATCTTCATATAATGGCTCACGATCAAAGAAAACCAATGGGGTATTAGTTACTTTACTTTTTTCTACAAACGTATTAGCGGCTAATCTATCGACTAAATTGACTAGAATTAAATCAACTTTTTCCGCAAGTAATGTTAGAAATTGATCATTTTGTAACGACTGTGATTGATCGGCATATTCGATTATTAATTCATATGTTTGATTGATGTTTTTTTCAATATAACCAATAATTTCCGTTACTTTTGTATCTTCTTTACTATATCCTAAAACTCCAATTTTAATCGTGTTTTTCTTACAACCTGGAATCATTATTAAAACTAATACGAGTGTTAATAATAGCAATATTTTCTTTAATTTAACCATTATGCTCACTCCTTTTAATTGGTATTGTTATTTGAATTGTCGTACCTTCATCGAGTTCGCTGGTTATTTTCAAATTGGAATCTTTACCATAATATAATAATAATCTTAAATATACATTTTTTAATCCTACCCCATCATTTAAATGTGGATTCTGAAAATTATTATATAATTGTTCAATTTTTTCTTCTTTCATTCCATAGCCATTATCAGTAACCGCAAAGACAACGTTATCTTGCTCACGATAGACATGAATTTTAATAAGCCCTTCATCAATCCGATTTTTTAATCCATGATAGATCGCGTTTTCAATCAATGGTTGAAGAATTAGTTTCATTGTAGTATACTCTAATACTTCTTCTTCAATATCGAATTCATATTTAAAAGCGTCCGCATAGCGAAAACTTTGAATAATCAAGTAACTACGAGCATGTTCAATTTCATCTTTAATCGTAATAATATTTCTTCCTCGAGAAATACTGATTCTAAACAGTTTAGCAAGAGCTACCACCATTTGTGAGGCTTCTTTATTTTTATCGTTTTCGATTAACCATACAATAGAATCCAAAGTATTATATAAAAAATG
>JAEZSA010000025.1 GCA_023422115.1 Bacillota bacterium
AGCATAATGTTCGCTATTCTTTTTTGACTACCAAAAAAAATCATACCAATCTCACCTTTTATTCCTATGATAACCCCTTCACCAAATTTATCGTGAAGAACGACATCACCCGTCTTATAGGGGCCTGACTCTTGTGACTTTTCTGCTGTTGATATTTTCATGATATATTCTTGTTCCAAATCATTAAATGGATTTTCTTCTATTACTTGCTTTACAATCTTGTTAGTTCCTGCAAACTCAAGTAAGAAGCGTGATGGTTGATTATGGAACCAAGTTCCATAAAGCATTCTATTCTTCGTTGCTAACAAATATAATTTGCTTTTTGCTCTTGTGAAAGCTACATAAGCAATTCTTCGCTCTTCTTCCATTTCAAAACTACTAGTGATTCGTCCTTCATTAGGAAAAATATTTTCTTCTAAAGCAACTACAAAGACATATTTAAATTCCAATCCCTTAACAGAGTGAACTGTCGATAGTGTAATTCCATTTTTATTTTCTTTTTGATTTTGTAAATACTCATCGGATAAAATTGTATGATCAAAAGCCTCTCTTAATCGTTCACTTCGAGAAATTTCATTAGAAGTAGATTCAATTTGGTAAAGTACACTCTTGAATTCTTGTAAATTGTCGCTTCGCTCTTCGAAATTTTCTGTTTCTTCTTTCAAATATTCTTTGTAAGCAATCTTCTCAACAAGTTCATCGAACAATTCATTGAGATTAATCTTATCAATCTTTTCTTTAAAATAACGAATCATAGCAACGAAACTCATAAGTGTTTCATACTTACTCTTATTTAGAATCTTATTTGATGCTTCCAGTGCTTCAAACAATTGTATTTTATATTCTTTACACATCGCTTCAATTTTAGCAATGGTTGCTTCACCAATTCCGCGAGCTGGTGTATTAACAATTCTCTTGAAACTATGGAGATCATTATCATTAATAATCAATTTAAAATAAGCAATAATGTCTTTTACTTCTCGTCTTTTCAAATAAGAAACACCACCAAAAACACGATATGGTAAACCAGCTTTAATAAAACCGATTTCAAAATTTCTTAGAATGACAGAACTGCGATACAATACTGCATAATCAGTCCATGGAGTATTTGTTGTTTTCAAATTATGAATGGTATCAATTACATAGTTAACTTCGTCTTTTTCCGATTCAGTTTGTAGGATGATAACATCTTCTTCTTTTCCCTTATCTCGAGAAAATAATTCTTTGGGTTCACGATCAGTATTATGAGCGATTAATTTATTACAACCATCAAGAATTGTTTGGGTTGAACGATAATTTTCTGTTAGATGAAAGATTTTATGTTCAGGAAAATCACGTTTGAATAGCAACATGTTTTCGTAATTTGTTCCGCGGAAACTATAAATACTTTGATCATCATCTCCAACAACAAATAAGTTTTTACTTTTTTCTGTAAGCATCTTTACAATCTTATATTGAATTAGGTTCGTATCCTGGAATTCATCGACTAATACATAATGAAATTTATCTTGATACTTTTGTAATATCTGAGGAAAATTAGCAAAGATCTCTCTAACTTTCAATAATAAGTCTTCGAAATCCAGTAAATTCAAACTTTTCATTTTTTCTTCATACAAAACAAACATTTTGTTTTCCCAGATATCATCGATTTTAGCGATGTCAAAGCATTTACTATAGTTTATAACTTTTTGAAGATGCTTTGCTTTTTTCTTTTCTTCTTTGTTTTCCTTTAGAATATCTGAAATAATTTTTAATTGTTCTTCTTCATCCACGATAGAAAAAGCACGACTATATCCTAAAGCGGTAATCTCTCTTCTTAAAATTCTTGCACATAAGGCGTGAAAAGTGCTGATTGTCGCTTCATATATTTCTGGCCCTACAAGATTGATTAATCGCTCTCGCATTTCATTGGTTGCCTTATTGGTAAAGGTAATTGCCAGAATATTTGCTGGATTAATTCCCTTTTCTTTTACCATGTAAGCAATACGGAAAGTAAGAGCCCTAGTCTTTCCACTACCTGCACCAGCAAACACCATTACTGGGCCAGAATATGTTATCACTGCTTTTTTTTGCTCTTCATTCAAATTGCTTAACATCATTTCACTCCTTATAACTATTTAATTGCTGATTTTAATGATACAATACGGTTGAAAATAAGTTTCTTATCGCTTGAGTCTTTATCAACAACATAATATCCATCTCTTACAAATTGGAATCGTTCCATTGCTGAAAAATACTTTTTAGTTCCTTCAATAAATCCTTCTTTGATTGTCCAAGAATTTGGATTTAACCGTTCTAAGAAATTACGATCATCTTCTGGATTATCGATAACCAATGTTTCAAATAAATTAAACGTAGCTGGAACTGCTGTTGTTGCTTCAACAAATTGAATGGTTCCATTTGGTTTTCTTTCATTGAATCCACTTCCACTTCTTGTTTGTGGATCATAAGTACAATGAAGTTCAATGATATTTCCTTCATGATCATAAACAACTTCATTTGCTTTAATAAAGTAAGCATGAAATAATCTTACTTCTAAACCTAAAGCCAAACGTTTATAATGTTTATCTGGCTTTTCAAGAACAAAATCGTTTCTATCAATGTATAAATTACGAGAAAAAGCGATTTTACGTGTACCCAGTTCTTCATTTTCATTATTATTCATCGCATCTAGATACTCTATTTTTTCTTCTTCATAATTTGTAATCACTACTTTTAATGGATCTAAAATAGCCATTAAGCGATTTGTTTTCAACTTTAAATCCTCACGAAGAAAATGTTCTAACATATCTCCTTCGATTGTTGAATTGATACGAGATAACCCTGATGCTTTCACAAAATTTTTAATTGACTCTGGAGTGTATCCTCTTCGAGCTAATCCTACTAAAGTTGGCATCCGGGGATCATCATAACCTATTACTTTTTTATTGTTTACTAATTCTCGCAAATATCGTTTACTCATTACCGTGTTAGTAATATTTAAACGGCCAAATTCAATTTGTTGAGGAACATGAGGCATTTCGCACTTTTCAACAACCCAATCATATAGAGGGCGATGATTATCATATTCCAAGCTACACAAAGAATGAGTAATCCCTTCGATTGCATCTTGAATTGGATGAGCAAAATCATACATTGGATAAATACACCATTTATCTTTAGTACGATGATGACGGATGTATAGAATGCGATATAAAACAGGATCTCGCATATTAATATTTGGACTTGCCATATCGATTTTAGCACGAAGAACTCGTTCTCCTTCTTTATACTTGCCATCTCTCATGTTTTGAAACAATTCTAAATTTTCTTCGATACTTCGATTGCGATAAGGGGATTCAATCCCAGGAGTGTTAAAATCTCCTCGATATTTACTGGTTTCTTCTTGTGATAAATCACATACATAAGCAAGACCTTTTTTAATTAGTTTCACCGCTAATTCATATGTTTCATCAAAATAATCACTACCAAATAATACCTTAGCAGGATGGTAGCCTAACCATTCAATATCTTTTTTGATTGCTTCTACAAATTCAACATCCTCTTTCGCTGGATTGGTATCATCAAAGCGTAAATTTGTTTTTCCACCTAAGCTTTCAGCTAACTCAAAATTAGTAATGATTGCTCGTGCATGACCTATATGCAAATAAGCATTAGGTTCAGGAGGAAATCTTGTTGCAATTGATTTCACCTTTCCACTTTCTAAATCATTCATCATAATTGTCTTTATAAAATTTGACATTTCTTCCATTTTTTTCACTTCCTAGTTATTTCAATATCTGTTATATTCTTTGCATTTGCATATTTTTTATAAATATCAATTGCAAATTGTTTGTGTTCTTCTTTCATACTTGGACCAAAACAAATGATCATCAACAATATTTTTTGCGTGTTGCTTGTTACCATTGTTCTTTCTGTGTCACTCGTAGTAGAGCCAAAAGGTCCTATACTATCTTCATAAATCGGGATATTACTAATATTTAATAATCCTCGACCTATTCCATAATATTCATCGCTTTCTTTTCCTATTCTTACTATTACGTTCCCAACAATTTTTTCATAATCCAATACCGCAACTGCTCTTTTTGTTTCAATAGATAGAATGTTGCCCGCATCAACAATATTACTAATGCGATACAAACTATTCCCTTTTACCAAACGTCGCAGTAAGGATTCACAAGCTAAACGGTAACGGCTGGGGTCTTTCCCCATCTTTTTATATCCGTCACGAGCTTCTTTGATAAGAGGAATATTCAATACATCCTCTAATGAATATTCCTCCTTAATCTTTTCTTCATAAATTGTAATTAATTCCGATATTTTTTCACTATTCTCCACTTCAACATCCATTGACATTGCGATGATGGAAAAAGAAGGAATTATATCAGTGATCTCTTTGTTTATGGTAATTATCATTCTAATTGTAACTTCTCTTCCTTCACTTTTTCTAAATCTGCATTTTTCTCAGCAATCTCAGATTTACATTTTTCAATGCTTACTTTTAACTCTTCTTGCTTATTTTTAAGTTCTTTAATGCTTTCTGATAATTTTGCATAATAAAGAACTTTTTCATTATTGATAACTTGATCTGATTTTTTTCTTAAAAATTCAATTTTCGCTATTAAATCTGTTTTTAAGATATCTAAATCTTCCAGTTTGGCTTTTAACCGAAGTACTTCTGATTTTTCATCAGGATTACCAACTAAAGCATCAATTTTTTCAGTAACTTCTTGTGTTTGAATTAAATTATCATGATAATCTTGGGTTAACTCATCGATGTCATCTGTAATTTTTAAATAGTTAGCAACCAATTCATCTGTCGTTCTGATCCGCTTTTCTGCTTCTGTTCGTTCACCATACTTTAGATTAACCATATTCAATAAACTAATGTAATTATTATGTTCTGTATTTTTTTCTTGTAGTTCATTTTCGAGACGTCGAATAGTACGATCAATATTTTGTCTCTTATCATTTAGAAATTGTTCTTTAATTTCCCTGTTCGTTTCTAATGCCTTACTGATTACTTGATTGTTTTGCCATAAAGCAGTTTGAGTTTGTTGCTGGGCTTGATTCAACTCATTTAATTGACGAATAAGCTCTTCTTTTTCTTCATTCTTAACATTATATGTTTTATCACGATCAATTAAATCACTCTTCATTTCATTCAAATAGTAATCAATGATTTCTTTTTCTGATTGATTTAATTGCCCTATTCTTTCATCATAGCATTGAACTAAATAATCATAGCGCCCTTTTAGGTCAACTAATT
>JAEZSA010000035.1 GCA_023422115.1 Bacillota bacterium
GGATCGACAATGATTGGTAAGTGTGACATTTTTTTCACAAGTGGAATGACTGACAAATCTAATGTATTACGGGTTGCTTTTTCAAACGTTCTAATCCCTCGTTCACATAAAATAACTTGTGAATTTCCTTCTGCCAGAATATACTCAGCACTCATCAACCATTCTTCTACCGTACTTGATAACCCTCGTTTTAAAATAATTGGTTTATTGGTTTTCCCTAAGGCTTTTAATAATTCAATATTTTGCATATTACGAGCACCTACCTGAATGACGTCTACATGGGAAACAAATTCTTCAATTTTGTCAATAGTAGTTATTTCAGAAACAATAGGAAGATGAAACTGTTTTTTAGCTTCCCTAAGATATTCAATTCCCTGACTTTCTAAGCCTTGAAATGAATAAGGTGAGGTTCGATATTTATAAGCACCGCCTCGTAACATTTTTGCTCCTGCTAAGGCAACTCCTTCTGCAATCGTCATAATCTGTTCTTTATTTTCCACGGAACAAGGACCTCCAATAATGACGATTTTTTCTTTTCCTCCGATTTTAATTCCATCGACATTTACAATTGTGTCCTGAGGATGAAATTCTCTACTTGCTTTTTTATAAGGTGCAGTAATTCTAGTTACACTAGCAACATATTGATTTGCGCCAATATTTTGTTCTTCGAGAAAACTCGTTTCACCAAGGATACCCAAAATATGAATATCTTCATTGACCATATCGACAACTTTATAGCCACTTGCCTCTAATTGAGCAATGATTTGAGTTATTTCTTGTTTGGGTGTGTCTTTTTTTAATGTAATGATCATATTATTTTCCTCTTTTTATATATTTCCAGTATTGATCGCAAATTTCTTGAACGGTTTCTGCTATCGTTAGCTGCTTATTGATGATAACATCGGCATATTGTACATACAAATGCTCACGAGCATTGGCTAATTGTTCCCATTCATCGATATTCTTAATCAAAGGACGATTATTGCCTACTATATTAATTGTTTTTTTGTCTTTCTGTAAGTAAAAAACCAGTCCTTCACTACATAGTTTTGCCATGTTATCAGCATCTAAAATACTGCCACCACCAGTAGCGATAATACTACCAGTGCTTGCTAACTCTGCTATGACTTGTTTTTCTAGTGCACGAAAACCGTATTCTTGTTTTATATTAAATAAGTCTGTTATCGATTCGCCAGTTTTTTGTTCAATGAGGATATCTGTATCCATCATTGGACGATTTAATTTAATGGCTAATTGATGCGCAATGGTTGTTTTTCCACAATATGGCATACCGATTAAAACAATATTCAATTTATTTTGATAAACTTTTCGGATTATGTTTTCAATCATACCTTCATCATAGTCTTGATGATCAAATAATTGACGCGCAAAATAGGCTTGAGATACCAGTAATTCCAATCCATTGATACTTTTAATCTTTCTTTTTACTGCTGTTCTGATGAGTTTGGTTCGAAGGGGATTATAGGTATAATCGATTACAAATTCCAATGAAGGAAATTTCTCCAAATCAACAGGAGCAACATCATATTGAGGATAGGTTCCTACTGGTGTTGTATTAATAATGATATCATAAGTTTGATGATAAAGTGACTGATAAGACACCATATCTTGTTGTGGGGTACGTGAAGCTACAGCAATAATGAAAGCATCTCTCTCCCTTAGTGCAGTAAAAACTGTTTTTGATGTTGCACCGGATCCTAAAATCAAACATTTTTTCCCTGACAAATCAATTTCTTCTTGCTCTAATAATCTCATTAACGCTAAATAATCCGTATTATAGCCTTTTAGAACCCCATTTTCATTTACTATTGTATTCACAACCCCTGTCTTCGTTGCCGTTTCATCGAGCAAATCTAAATAGGGGATTACTATTTGTTTATAAGGAATCGTCACATTAATCCCTTTAAAGTTTCTTTCCTTAAAAAAGTTAGGTAATGCTTCTTGTTCTATATTAATCATTTGATACGAATCCTGACCAAAAAATTGATGGATTTCTTGTGAATAGGAATAATTGATATTCTTACCGATTAGCCCAAAATCCATATTATAACTCCATCCATTCATTTGCTTTCTGTGCCATTATCAAATCAACTAATGCAATGGCTACCATACAATCAATAACAGTGCGAGCACGATGAACAATACAAGGATCAAAACGTCCATCAAACTGATGAATGACGTTTTCTGAAGTCCTTAAATTGATTGTCTCCTGAGGTAATCCAATCGAAGGGGTTGGTTTTATCACTGTTTTTATCATAATCGGCATTCCATTGGTAATCCCCCCATTAATACCCCCATTATTGTTTGTTTTTGTTTTTACAGTACCATCAAAGAAAAAGGCATCATTGACTTCCGATCCTAAGTGATCACAAAAACCAAATCCAAGACCAAATTCGATTCCTTTTACTCCAGGAATACTGAAAATAAGGGAAGAAACAACAGATTCAAAGGAATTAAAAAATGGTTCTCCTAATCCCTTGATATCCCCGATAACAATAGTTTCTAAAATTCCTCCTAGAGAATCCTTCGTTTTACTTGCTTTTTGAATGGCTTCTCTCATCTTCTTTTCCTTTTCAGGAGAAATGGTCGCGAACATTTTTTGATTTAAATCATCGATGGTTCCTTCTATATTCGAAAAATCGATTGGTTCATCTTCAATTCCATATAATCGTTTGATGTGAGTTCCAATTTTAATTTGTTTTTTTGCCAGTATTTGCTCACAAATAGCACCTGCGATAACGATTCCTACTGTCAAGCGACCAGAAAAATGACCACCACCTCGATAGTCTTGGAATCCATGATATTTTAACTCTGCACTATAATCGGCATGAGAAGGACGCAAAAAATCTTTATTTAATTCATATTTAGTGGAATCAGTATCTTGATTTGCAACTAGAATCGTCAAGGGTGTTCCTGTCGTTCTTTCTTGATAGTAGCCACTGATGATTTGTAGGTCATCGCTTTCTTTACGTGATGTTGATATCTCACGATAAGATCTTCTCTTTGTCAATTCAAAAGCGATTTTCTTGAAATCAATTGTTAGGCCTGCTTTTAATCCATCTATCACTACACCAATCGCTTTGCTATGAGATTCACCAAAAATGGTTATTTTTAAATTTCCCTGATAGATTGATGACATACTATTCTCCTTTTAGAATATGACATAGTTGCTCTTGGTTGATCGTTACTAGATATGGTTTTTCAATTTGATTGATCTTTACAAGTGTTATTCCTTGACTATTTATTTTTTTATCATTGATAATAAAAGGCAGCAAATCGCACTCCTGGAAGGAATAATTTAAATTCATTCCCATAGAAACTAGTATTTTTTGTAATTGCATGTTTAATTTTGGAGACAATACATACTTTAGTCCCAATGCTACAGCTTCACCA
>JAEZSA010000079.1 GCA_023422115.1 Bacillota bacterium
TAAGGCATTATAACTTATCTGACGGCACAAGGACTTTCAAACCTAATACTCGTGGGTCTGAATTAGTTTCGGACATGAAATTGGTATCCAAAAACATTTTTGAAAAATCCAAAGGCAACGCATTGACCAGCGAAGATTTTACTGACTTTATCAAGAAAAATGAAATAGACGAATTTTACATTACAGGCGCTGACGCAATTGCCTGCGTGAAATCAACCGTATTTAATATGTGCAGGGAAAACTACAAAGTTACAGTCTTATCAGATTGTATTACGAGTTATGATAAAAGGAAAATTGACGAAATGCTGAATTATTACAAAAAAAATGGGAGTAAAATAATGAATTTGAAAGACTTGCTAGATTCTTATGAAATCAAAGACAGATATTAATCAAATCCCAAAGACCGGACGGATCGGGAGATTTGCCAAAATCGTTGAAAAAATGACTGATAAAGATCCGTTTGTCAGAATTATGCAAGATTCTCCTGAATATGAAAATTTACAGCCGGATGAAACTGCTGAATGGTGGAAAAAAGCAGTTGAGAGGTTAGAAAATGAAGTAGGATCAGACAAGTCTGTAACTATAATGAGAACATGTGGGAGTAAATGTTGTGGTAATGGACAGCGTGAATCAGCAAAGAAATTGATGACAGAATCGTCTTCTTTAATTGATTTCCTTGACAAGCTTAGTAAATACAAAGTAAAAGATGGTGTGCTGGAATATAAACTGGTTGATAATAATACAATAATTGCAAAGCATAATAAATGTTTTTGCGGACAAGTCAGGGAATCTAAAGAAAAATTCAAGAACAGGACTTATTGCCAATGTTCAGTTGAATTCAATAAACAATTTTTTGAAGCTGCCCTTGGAAAAAATGTTGATGTAGTGTTAAAACAATCTATAATCAACGGTGGAGATTGTTGTGAATTTGAAGTTAAAATGAGATAAATACAATTACCTAAAGACAATGAATATCATTTATAAAGAAACCAAGGATTTGAATCCCATGGAGTTAGAGGAATTATTCCTTTCAGTGGAATGGTCGTCCGGACATTATCCGGAAAAACTGGCCATCGCAATGCAAAACTCATCAACAGTTTATACTGCCTGGGCTGAAGACAAATTGATAGGCCTTATTAATGTTTTAGACGATAGCATTATGACTGCCTACATTCATTATCTTTTGGTTAATCCAAAATTTCAGGGACAAGGAATCGGAAGAAATCTGATCAACTATATCAAAACCAAATATAAAGATTACCTGAGAATTTTATTAGTTGCTTACGAAAATGAAACCTCGTTTTACCAAAATGTTGGTTTTAAAGTAGGAGACGGAAAAGTGCCCATGTTTATCACCTCGTTGTGGACATAGTCACGCCTTGACAAAATAGTAATGGAAGAAAATTTTTATATGACAAATAGACAAAAGCTTTTGTTTATGGTTCAGGAAATTCATAAACGTGGTTACGAAAAGTTACGGGTAATTCCGTCACTTTCGCCTTCGGGATTGAGCTGGCGTTGTTTGTTTATTGTCGACACAAAAAAAGAAGAATTTATTGCATCTAATTGGATTTACAAACACGAAAAAGAAGATTCAAGCAAAGAAATCAGGTTGACGGCAAAAGAATTAGCCGACTTGTTTATAGGAGAAAACATTGAGTTTATTAATAATTGCAAAGGAGAGAATGAAGAATATACAAGATGGTATAGCCAAATGTTAAATCAACTCCGGAAAGACGAACTACCGTATGCCTTTGCCGATAGGGAAACAGAAGAAGGCTTTTGGCACACTTCAAAGGGCAATAAAATAAAAACGTTACCAGAAGTGACAACAACCATAATAAAATCTGCGCTTTTTGGTGTTGCAGTTGGCGATGCTTTAGGGGTTCCTGTTGAATTCAACAGCAGGGAAACATTAAGCAAAAATCCTGTTACAGATATGATAGGATACGGGACATACAATTTGCCGGCAGGAACCTGGTCAGATGACAGTTCGCTAACATTTTGTCTTGCAGAAGCGTTGACACAAGACTTTGACCTGGATACAATCGGAAAAAACCTTGTGAGGTGGTATCATAAAAATTTCTGGATTGCACGCGGAAACGTTTTTGACGTTGGTGTTACAACACGACATGCCATCTCGAGACTTGCAAATGGCGAAAAACCGGAATTGGCAGGCAGTTCAAATGAAAGCGAAAGTGGAAATGGCTCGCTTATGCGAATGCTCCCTCTGCTTTTTTACTTATTTGACAAACCAATCAACGAACGCTACGACATTACAAAAAAAGTATCATCATTAACTCACCGGCAGATACGTTCTGTAAATGCCTGCTTCTACTATCTTGAATTCGCCAGGCAAATTTTTTATGGGAAAGACAAGTTCGAAATTTACAGAAACTTACAAACAGAGGTCCCGAATTATTTGACAAGTCTTTCAATTAACCCCAGAGAAATTGAGCTGTTTGACAGATTACTAAAAAGCGACATTCATAATTTTGACCGCGACCAGATTCAAAGCAGCGGATATGTTATACATACAATTGAAGCAAGTATATGGTGTTTGCTTACAACTGAAAATTACCGGGAAGCCGTTTTGAAAGCAGTTAACTTAGGTGAAGATACAGATACTACAGCGGCAGTAACAGGCGGACTTGCAGGACTGCTGTATGGCTTTGAGA
>JAEZSA010000157.1 GCA_023422115.1 Bacillota bacterium
CACGTAATCCAGCAAATTGTCTGATTAAGTGATGCATTGGAATGGTATCTACCAAACGGTATGCTTGTTCAATTACTTCATTTAAGGTTTCCTTGCTGGTAGATTCATCGTCTTTTCCCTCAACAAAGATACTTGATGGTCCAATTAAATAATTTCCATGAGTAGAAGGGCTGACTAAAACACCTTTTCCCTTACTTGTTGGAACACTAAATAAAGTATGACTCACATAGGGTTCTACAAAATGGTCAAATACTAAGTATTCTCCCTTACGAGGTGTTATCTTTTCTTGGTGTGGATTAATCATATTATTAATCTCATCCGCAAAAACACCCGCAGCATTTACTACCATTTTTGTTTGGTAGGTTTCTTTGTTGGTAGTTACTTGAAAGCCTTCCTTTATTTGAACAATGTTCTTCACTTCTTCTTCTAAATGAAGATTAACACCATTGTCCATAGCATTTTCCATCAAGGCAACACACAATTCAAAGGGATTTATAATTCCAGAAGTAGGAGCATATAAAGCCTTTTTGGCTTTTTTAGTAACATGAGGTTCAATCTCTCTTAATTCTTGTTCATCTAAAATAGAAAAAGGAACCTTATTAGCAATCGCATTTTTTGTTAATTTATCAAGTTCTTCGATTTCTTCTTCAGTACAAGCAATGGTAAGAGATCCAATTCGCTTGAATTCAACATCTAAATCCTGACAAATCTCATCGTATAAACCATTTCCCTTTACATTTAGTTTTGCTTTTATTGTGCTAGGTTTAGGATCATAGCCAGAATGAATAATAGCGCTATTAGCACCACTTGTTTCGTTGGCTACATCACTTTCTTTATCTATTACTAATACTTGTAATTGATATTTTGCTAATCGATAAGCGACAAAAACACCATTTACTCCTGCACCAATTATAATTACATCAAACATGATTTCGCCTTCTTTATACTTTGAATTCTCGCGTTGCCTTAATCGCTGTCTTCCAACCTTTGTATAATCTTTCTCTTTCTTCTGAATTTATTTTACTTAAAAATATTTTATCTACTGTATGATATTTCATTACTTCTTCTTTATTTACCCATACTTTTACTGCTAAGCCAGCTAAATACGCAACCCCTAATGCGGTTGTTTCTAAACAAGCAGGTCTAATAATTTTTAAATCGAGGATGTTCGATTGAAACTGCATCAAGTAATCATTTACACTGGCTCCACCATCTACTGCCAAACTTTCAATCTTGATTCCTGTTTCTTCCTTCATGACTTCCATTAAATCTTTTGATTGGTAAGCAATCGCTTCTACTGCTGCAGTTATAAAGTGTTCTTTCTTAGTAGCACGAGTTAAACCAAAGATAGATCCGCGTACATCATCATCCCAGTAAGGAGTTCCTAAGCCAACAAAAGCAGGTACAAAATAAACACCATCACTGCCAGTCACTCTTTCCGTATATGCTTCGCAATCTTTAGAACGTTCAAACAAACGCATATTATCACGTAACCATTGGATGACAGAACCACCAACAAATACTGATCCTTCTAAGGCATACTCTACTTCATTTCCAATTTTCCAAGCTATGGTTGTTAACAAACCTTTATTAGAAAATATCGGTTTATGTTTTGTATTCATTAACATAAAACAACCTGTTCCATAGGTGTTTTTTAAACAACCAATGTTATAACAACAATGACCAAATAACGAAGCTTGTTGATCCCCGATGATTCCTGCAATTGGTACATCCGCAGTTTCATCAATTTCCCATAATTTACTAGCAATACCATAAATTTCACTGTTACTTCTTACCTCAGGAAGAATGTTAGCAGGAATTTCTAGTAAATTTAATATTTCTTGATCCCATTCTAATGTTTTAATGTTGTACATCATCGTCCTTGAAGCATTGGATGGATCCGTTATATGTAGAGCTCCATTAGTTAGTTTCCAAACCAAAAAAGTATCAATTGTACCAAATAGTATTTCACCTTTTAGCGCTCGCTCTAAAACACCAGGAACATGTTCAAAAATCCATTTTACCTTACTTGCAGAAAAATAAGGATTAATAACCAATCCTGTTTTTGCTTTTATCATCTCTGAATGACCATCAGCAATCAATTTCTCACATATTTTTTGTGATTGTCGGCTTTGCCATACGATTGCATTATAAACTGGTTTCCCTGTTTTCTTATCCCACAAAACAGTTGTTTCTCGTTGGTTTGTAATTCCAATTGCAGAAATATCTTTTAATTGTAAGCCACTTTTAAAGAGGGCTTCTTTTACTACCTCATATACTGTTTCCCAAATTTCATCTGGATTATGTTCAACCCAACCACTTTTTGGACATATTTGACTAAATTCCATTTGTGCAACACTTACAATTTGACTTGCTTTATTAAAAATAATTGCACGAGAACTAGTCGTTCCTTGGTCGATTGCCAAAACATAATTTTTCATACGCCACTTCCTTTTTGTATATATTGTTTCTTTAATGATATCATATTTTATGCCATTTTACAATAAAAAAGATGGCTAAACCCATTCCTTTCAAAATAACAAAAAAAATAGTTCTCTTCTATATTGACAGAATAAGGTTTATCCTTTATAATTATGACTATATATACTCTTTTAGTC
>JAEZSA010000063.1 GCA_023422115.1 Bacillota bacterium
TTCTTGATGAGATAATCAAAAAACTGATCTCTCATTTTGTCGTCACTTCGTTTGAAGAATCCTCCTGTTTCGTTGTAAGGAATCAGATTCACATAGCAATTTAAGCCACGGATTAAATTAACAAGCATCTGAGCATCTTCAAGAGAATCATTGATCCCTTTTAATAAGATATATTCAAAAGTAATTCTTCTATTTGTTTCTTGATAATAGCTCTTTAAAGCAGCAATCAAAGAATTCAAAGGATATTTTTTATTGATTTTCATATATTGATTGCGTTTCTCATCAGTAGCAAAATTAAGACTTACCGCTAAATTCACCTGTAAATCTAGTTTGGTAAACTCATAAATCTTAGGTACAATTCCACAAGTCGATAACGTAATATGACGAGCTCCGATTTCAAGACCTTTAGAATCATTGATAATCTTAATAAATTCAATCACATTTTCGTAATTATCAAAGGGTTCTCCAATTCCCATAATAACTACATGACTAACGCGTTTTTCTTCGAGACGCAGATAATTATCAATCATTAAAACCTGTAATACCATTTCTGATGGTGTTAAGTTTCGAATTCTTTTCGTCATACCACTAGCACAAAAAGCACATCCCATATTACATCCGACTTGAGAGGTTACACAAACACTATAACCATAATCATGAATCATTAATACCGTCTCTATTAATGATTGATCCTCAAGACGAAATAAAAATTTCGTTGTTTGATCACTTGCAACACTTTTAGTAACTAATGTTAATTGGGGAAAAGAAAAATCTTGCTCTAATTGAGCGATTACTTCTTTTTTCATATTTGTAATTTGAGAAAAAGCAGATATTCGAGCTCGGTATAGCGCTTCAAATATTTGCACAGCTCTAAATTTTGCTTGCTGCTTTTCTAAAAAATAGGTTTCCAAGCGCTCGCGAGAATAATTGTAAATCCCGTTTGTATCCATTATCTTAATTTCTCCTTAGTTTACAAATATAAAATCCATCCGTTTGGTACTCAAAAGGTAGAATAATCCTTTCTTCTATTTTAGTAAAATCTTCATGGCGGCGTAAAAATTTGTCTATTTGCTTTTCATTTTCATCTTTATTAATCGTACAAGTACTATAGATTAAATATCCACCCTGTTTTAGTAATTGATACGACTTTTCTAAAATTTCTTCTTGTAAATATTCTACTTCTTCAATCGCTTTTAATGTGATTTGGTATTTCAAATCAACCTTATGACTTAAAACACCCAATCCACTGCAGGGTACATCAGCAATAATATAATCAAAAGATTTTTCTTTGACTTTATTCGCTACATTACGAGCATCAATCAACTGCGTTTTTGCATTTTTCACACCCAAACGTTCAAACGTTTGTTCCATGAGTTTAATTTTATGCGGATAAACATCACAAGCAAAAATAGTTCCTGTGTTATTCATCATCGCAGCTAAATGAGCTGTCTTTCCACCAGGAGCGGCACACAAATCAAGAATTAAACTATTGGGTTCTGGATTTGCAATTTCACCGACCATTTGACTAGATATATCTTGTATTGTTACTAATCCTTCGGTAAATAAAGGATGATTCATGATGCTTTGATAGATTGTTAGCCCGTTTTTCACTAAATCATGATTCGAGAAGCGAAAATTATCAAGTGTTAATCGTTGAATTACTGTTTCTTTATTTGTTTTTAACGTATTAATTCTGATGGCATCATTCTTAATAATCGAATTTTCATGTAAGATTTTTTCTAGTATATCCTGGGAATAGTCTTTCAATAAATAAGCAACCAGCCACATAGGGTGTGAGTATTTAATACTTAATTGTTGAATATCATCATATCCGTCTAAACTTCGTAGTGGGTGGCGTAAAAAATTGCGCAACACCGCATTGACGAAGGATCCTATGGCTTTATCTTTAATATTTGCGATGTCAACTGATTCATTAACAATGGCATATTCGGGAATATCCAAATAAACGATTTGATAGATACTGAGATACAAAAGATTTTTTACCCATGATTTTGGCTTTTTTCGCATAATATAGGGTTCTAAATAGAAATCAATTGTTATCATGTTTTGAATCGTTCCATAAACAAGATTGGTAAATAGACTTTTGTCTTCTTCTGATAACTCAAATTTGTTGAGAAATTCATTCACCACAATGTTGGAAAAAGCCTTTTTATTCGTTATTTTTTCAATCGCTTCTAGCGCTAATTTTCTAGCATTCATAATTTATTCCAGTACTTTCTTTAAAAATGTTGTCAATGCTTCTCCTTCAAGTGGGCAGCAGCCAATATTTCCATGTTTATAATCATCAAAACTATGGAAATCACTACCTGCAGTATAAACTAAACCATGAGAAAGAGCAAATTTCTTAAAGCGTTTTGTAGCTTCTTTTGTATTGATGGGGTATATTGCTTCAATGCCATCCATTCCCATCGCAATTAGGTCCTGATATTGATTCTTTTTTAAAAGAATTGGATGTGCTAAGATAATAGTTGCTTGAGCTTGGCGCAATAAAGCAATTCCTTCTGTTGTTGTAATTTTTGTGCTTGGAAGATAAGCTACACAGCCTTCTCCTAGCATTGTTGAGAAAATTTGTGTTTTTGAATAGGGATATCCTTGGGCAATGATTTCACTAGCAATACTACCACGAGTAATACTGTGTAGTTTCAATAGTGGAGTAATATCTAGTTTAATTTGAAAATACTTTTCTAAACGAGCAATAATTTCTTTACATCGATTAACACGATGCATTCGTTGTGTTTGTAAAGTTTCTTCCAGTATTGATATTGCTTTTAAGTCTTTAAAGTATCCTAAGATGTGAATGGATTCCCCTTGCCATTCTGTTGATAGCTCGAGTCCATAAATCACTTGAATCTGATAAGCTTCTGCCATACTAACGGCTTGTTTTACTCCAGATAAGGTGTCATGATCTGTGATACTAATTACATCCAAGTTTTTATGTGCTTCTTGTAAAACTTCTTCTACTGTTAAAGTGCCATCTGAAAATTGGGTATGAATATGGAAATCACCTTTCATATTGATTTCCTCATCGTATGATATTCATTATAAATCAAGACAATCATATATTTTTTCTCTAATTCTTGATAAGCGGAAATAAAATTCTTGTCAACAAAAATTGCTTTGTCACTTTTTTTAATCACATAATTGATCTTAGAAAATAAAGAAATCCATTTAGGATAATCGTAATACATAATGATTTCATTCTCTAAAAAATAATCAATCGTGAAATTAGATACATAGTTCTTTGTTAATCCTTTCTTCATGAAAGTCAACAAACAAGTGATTGTATTAGTAATCAGTTCTCCTGAATGATAACAAACATAGTCGTAAGCATCCTGCAAACTACTATATTTATCAATTTCAGAAGTTACATATTGATAATACTCTTTTAATTCTTGATATGTCTTTTCGTTGCAAAAAGCATAAGAAGCCATTTTCAAACTTTGAAAATGCTCTTTTTTATATTGTTCTATATCTTCTAATAAATCATAATAATAGGTTTCTAAATCACCAACC
>JAEZSA010000089.1 GCA_023422115.1 Bacillota bacterium
ACCACCAATTGGTAATACACGACCACGCAAAGTAATTTCTCCAGTCATGCCAATTTTATGATTCACTAGACGATGAGAGAATGCAGATATAATTGCTGTTGCAATCGTTACTCCTGCAGAAGGACCATCTTTAGGAACAGCTCCTTCAGGAACGTGAACATGAACATCATTTTCATCAAATAAAGTACCATCAATCGCAAATTTAGTAGCATTTGCCTTCACATAACTTAATGCTGCTTGCGCTGATTCCTTCATGACATCACCTAATTTGCCTGTTAAAACCAAATGACCTTGTCCCTTATAATAAGTTACTTCCACCGGTAAGGTGTCACCACCATATTGTGTATACGCAAGACCAGTAACAACACCAATTTGATCGATGTCATCGATTTTATTATATACATATTTTGGTCTACCTAACCATTTTTCAAGATTAGCAGCCGTAATTTGTACTTTTTCAATTTTATCCATTAAAATTGTTTTGATTGCTTTTCTAATTAGTGTACCTATATAACGTTCTAATTCGCGAACACCAGCTTCTTTTGTATATTCGCGAATAACAGCCCATATCGCATCATCGAACAACTCGAAATCTGCTTTACTCAAACCATGAATTTCAAGTTGCTTATCAATCAAATGACGTTTGGCAATTTCAAATTTTTCATATTCTGTATAACTGCTCAATTGAACGATTTCCATTCTATCTCTTAAAGCAAGAGGTATATTTTCCAAATAATTGGCCGTTGCAATAAAGAATACTTTTGATAAATCATAAGGCTCTTCTAAGTAATGATCGCTAAAGTACTTGTTTTGTTCACCATCTAAAACTTCTAATAAAGCACTTGATGGATCTCCACGGAAATCACTAGATAGTTTATCCACCTCATCTAGCAAGAATACTGGGTTGATTACCCCTGCTCTACGCATTCCTTGTAAAATTCTTCCAGGTAAAGCCCCAATATAAGTACGACGATGTCCCCTAATTTCGGATTCATCTTTCACACCACCTAGTGATTGCTTCACAAATTTTTTATTCAAACTAGTAGCAATAGAACGCGCTAATGAAGTTTTACCAACCCCAGGAGGTCCTACTAAACATAAAATAGCTTGTGGGGTTTTCTTAGTCATAATTTTAACTGCTAGATATTCCAAAATTCTTTCTTTTACAACTTCTAAGCCATAGTGATCATTATCTAATTGTTCTTTTGCTTTTCTAATATCATTGTTTTCTTTTGATTCTATAGACCATGGTAAGCTAATAATGAAATCCAAATAACTTCTTAAGATAGAACTTTCACCACTTGCTGAATTCAAAGAACTATAGCGATTCAATTCTGTTAATGCTTTTTCTTCCATTTCTTTTGGCATTTTAGCCGCTAAAATCTTTTTACGCATTTCATCAATATCGGTTTCTTTATTGACTTTATCACCAAGTTCATCTTGGATGACACGCATTTTTTCTCTTAAGTAGTATTCTTTTTGACTTTCATTAATTGATTTTCTTACTTCTTGATCAATCTCATTTTCAATAGAACGAATATATTTCTCTCTTTTGATATCTTCAAGCATATAAGAAAGTCTTTGACTCACACTTGGAGTTTGTAGGTAGCGTAGTTTTGTATTAAAATCAAGTGGTAAATTATAAGCTAAAACATCCGTTAATTTATCAGCAGTAACTCCTTGTGAGATAATTCCTGATAATTCTGGACGCCCTTCAAATAGTTTTGCGCCATCCTGTTCTAATTCACTAATCAATAAACGCACATATGCTAATTCTTTCTCAATTTCATCATTAATAATTGGGACTGTAGCGACACTGGCAAGTAAAAATGGTGTTTTTTGAACAAATTCTAAAACCATACATCTAACAACGCCAAGTAGCTTTACTTTGTGAACTGGTGCATTTCCCATCTCGTAGACGATTTTTGCTATCAGTCCTTCTTTATATAATTCATCAGGATTAATTTCATTTGCTATTGGATTCTTCTGAACGAACAATGCAATGTACTTATCTTGTTGTGTAGCTTCTTTTAAAGCAGCTATACTTTCCGGACGACCAACATCTAATCTTATTTCATTATTTGGCAAAGGAACGATTCCTTTTACTGCCATCGCTGGTAGGATAGCATGATCTAATCTAACATTTAAAAACACAGTATCACCTCTTTTCTGTTTTTATATTTTTACATCTATAATTTTTTCTTCTAAACAATAATTAAGAATTTTTAATTCTCGTACTCTCCGACTTAAGAATGATTCTTCAAAATAGGCTTCTTCCCCATCCAATAATCGGATTAATACCTGTTCTTCTTTTACTTTATTAATGTGTTCAATTTGTTCACTTTCTTTTTTTATATCGATAATACTACTCAAGTACTCGATAATTAACATTCTTTGAACTCCTAGAATATATTCATCATTGTTACTTGCTATGTCCAATTTATGCGCAAAGCGTTGATAGAAATCCATAATATACTGATCAAAAACCAATTGCTTGTTCTGCATAATGAACTCTGTTATATAATAAACAATTATATCTAACAATTTTCCAAACTCAAGGGTTTCCTTAATCTTTTTTCTAAAGCCTTCTATCGTAGTTGTCCGATATAAATGCAAGTCCTTTACGATATTTTCTGTTATTGTGGTAGCTATTTTTATTTCTATTTTCGTTATTTTAGCTTCAACCTGAATTTCGTCTTCATCAATAAGAATGATATCATTCATTCGTTTCCCTAAAAACTTTTCTTTATCGATATCAAGATTTTTGCTAGCCATATCAAAGGTCTGATTTTGAATCGTGTTGATTAAAAAATCTTCTTTTCTATATGACAAATCATAAGTAATTTCTGCGTCATTAGTAACAACTAGACTTGGAATTACTTGAAAATAACCTTGTTTCAATAAGATTTGACGAATTGTCTTTTCAATATCTTCCTCTTCAATGACGATATTCAAAAATTGATTTGGGATATAAGTGGGTAGTTCTATATCAATGTCCTCTGGAAGAATACAGAATTGAGCGATTCCAATTAAAGATTTCCCTTTCTCTATTTTTGTTAGATACTTAATCATTTTCGGACCAATAATATAGACATCTAGATCCTCAATCTCATCCTCTATAATTTCATATTCAATTTTTTCTTTCACAGCTTCAAGTAAGGTTTCTTCACGAGCATTAACAAGATCTACATTTTCCTTATAAACATCATCATAAATTTGATCCATTT
>JAEZSA010000126.1 GCA_023422115.1 Bacillota bacterium
CAGTTAGTTATGGAGCAAAATATCGCATTATTGATTTTCCATTATCTAATTGTATTAATTCAAATATTGATACAGTTGGTGTTTTAACTCAATATCAACCTTTATTGTTGAATGATTATATTGGTAATGGCCAACCTTGGGATTTAGATAGGACATTTGGTGGTGTTCATATTCTTCCTCCTTATCAAGGGAAGAATAAAACGGATTGGTATAAAGGAACAGCAAATGCTATTTATCAAAATATCGCTTTTATGAAACGATTTAATCCTGAGTATATTATTATCTTATCAGGAGATCATATTTATAAAATGGATTATAGTAAAATGCTTGATTTCCACAAAGAAAAAAATGCAGAAGCTACGATTGCAGTCATTGATGTTTCTCTTCAAGAAGCGAGTCGCTTTGGTATTATGAATACCGATAGTGCACTGCGAATTAAAGAATTTGAAGAAAAACCAGCAAAACCTAAAAGTACCAATGCTTCTATGGGGATTTATATTTTCAATGCAGAGTTATTGTATCAGTATTTAGAAGCAGACGATGAAAATCCAGCATCACAAAATGATTTTGGGAAAAACATCATTCCTACGATGTTGAAGGACGGAAGAAAAATGTATGCTTATCCTTTTTCTGGATATTGGAAAGATGTAGGAACCATTGATAGTTTGTGGGAAGCGAATATGGATTTATTAGGAGATGAACCACAATTTAATATTTTTGATAAATCATGGAAAATCTATTCTCGTAATGAAGCCTATCCACCTCAATTCATTTGTGAAGGAAGTATCATTGAAAACTCATTATTAACAGTAGGTTGCTATATCGAAGGATATGTGAAGAATTCATTACTATCAGAAAATGTTAGGATAGGAAAAGACGCAAAAGTAATTGATAGTATTCTCTTTGATAATGTAGTTGTTGAAGAGGGTGCTGTTGTTGAATATAGTATCATTGCAGAAAATACTGTTGTAAAAAAACAAGCAAAAGTTGGTGCTGATAAAATGCAAAGCAATAAAATCACAGTTTTAGGAAGTGAAGTTACTATTGATGAGCATTGTCAAGTAGCAGCTGGTCAAATGATTGAGAAAGATGTGAGGAAGTAGGCTATGTCAGTACTAGGATTAATCTTTTCCAACATTCACAGCAAAGAAATTTTTGAAATTACACAGAATAGAACGATAGCTTCTACACCAATTGGTGGAAGATATCGTCTAATTGATTTCACTTTATCATGTATGGTAAATGCGGGAATATCTAATATTGGAATTATTACAAAAAGTAATTATCAATCATTGATGGATCATATTGGTAGTGGTAAAGAATGGGATTTAGCACGTAAACGTGGGGGACTTGTTATTTTACCACCCTATGGTGTTAGTAATTCAGTTTATAATACACGTTTAGAAGCAATAAAAAGTATTATCAGTTTTATTAAATATTCAACAGCAGAATATGTTATTCTATCAGATTGTTATCACGTTTGTAATATTGATTTTAAAGATCTTTTGCGATTCCATTATGAAAAAGAAGCAGATATTACTTGTGTTTATCATGAATGTTTGATTTGTAATGATGATTACATGCCAATGAATCGATTTGCTGTAGATAAAAATGAGCGAGTAATCGAGATGCAAGTATTACCGACCTTCCAAGGCGATGCCAACATTGCTATGGATATCTGGGTAATGAAGAAATCACTACTGGAAAAACTAGTTGATGAAGCGATTGTTACAAATTATCGTAGTTTTAATCGCGACATTTTAAGCAAAAATTTAAATAATTTAAAAATTTATGGATACAAATTTAGTGGCTACTTTGGAAATATCTCTAGTGTTCAATCCTATTATAATGTAAACAAAAATTTATTAAGAAAAGAAATTAGAGATGAATTATTCTACCAACCAGGTCGTTCTATTTATACGAAAGTTAGAGATTCCGCTCCAACAAGATATGGTTTAGGTTCAAAAATTGTCAATTCTTTGATTGCTGATGGTTGCATCATAGAAGGAGAAGTTTATAATTCTGTGATTTTCCGTGGAACAAAGGTTGGAAAAGGTGCAATTATAAAAGATTCAATTTTGATGCAAGATACCATCGTTTCTGAAGGAAAACATCTTGAGTATGTGATTACTGATAAAAATGTAACAATAGATACAAAAAAAGAATTGATTGGTAGTGCAGAATATCCGATATATGTTAAAAAAGGAGGAATTTTATAACATGGCCCAAAAAAAGATTTTGTATGTAACATCCGAATGCAAAGGATTTGCGGTTACAGGAGGATTAGCTGAGGTTGCTGGAAGTTTACCTAAGGCAATCATGAAAGCTAATAAGAATTATAAAGTAAAGGTATTGATGCCTCTTTACAAGACAATTCATGAAAATTATGCTAATGAATTAACATTAGTCGGTTCAACAACGGTTGTGTTGGCTTGGAGAAGTGTTTATTGTGGAGTTTATACAATAAATAAAGATGATGTAGAGTATTACTTTATTGATAATAAATATTATTTCGACCGCGATCAATTATACGGATACTATGATGATGGGGAGCGATTTGCTTATTTTTCTAAAGCTGTTTTTGCAGCCATGGAAGTGATAAAATTTTATCCTGATTTCATTCATACAAATGATTGGCATACTGCCTTGGTTAATGTATATTTAGATATTTTATATAAAAAACAAGGATATCTAATGGATATCAAATCAATATTCACGATTCACAATATTGAATATCAAGGAATTTATGATAAATTCTTCTTAGAAAATGTAATTGGTATTGATGAATTGTATACGGGAATATTGGAATATAATGGTTTAATTAATTTAATGAAGGGTGCTATTGTTTGTAGTGATATTATTACAACTGTTAGTGCTCGCTATGCAAAAGAGATTTCAACAACTGCTTATGCTTGTGGATTAGAACATATTATCCGTACAAATAATCAAAAACTATTTGGTATTATTAATGGCATTGATACAGAATTTTATAATCCAGCAACAGATAAAGCATTGAAATATAATTATGATATGAATCATTTTTCAGAGAAAATAGAAAACAAGAAAGAATTACAAAAATCTTTGGGACTAGAAGTGAATGAAAAAGTATGTTTAATTAGTGTTATCAGCAGATTAGTACAACAT
>JAEZSA010000145.1 GCA_023422115.1 Bacillota bacterium
CATTTGATTTCGCCGAGATTAGCGAAACGTTAAGCGCGTGAATTCCTAAATCTTTGATATAAGATCGTAAATAGTTTAATATTTTGTTAGGTTTTGTTGAAGAAAGGAATAAATCAAACTTATTCGCCACAATCATGATTGGATTGTTCGGAAACAATTCATTAATATTCGGGATTAGGGTTCCCTCTAAATCAAAGGCATCCACAATATTAACCACCAAAGCACCCGAAGCGGCAATCTTCTTCGCATTATCTAAAAACTCTTGTTCACTAATGGCAATATCTGCTACTTTGTTATAATGTTGCAAATTAAAACATCGCTCACATAAAAACTGATCGGGATTTTTCATATATACATCCCTTCTAATATAGCCTTTTTCTTGGGGATTGGTTGTTTGAATTTTTACACCACATCCATCACATTTTGTTTTCAATTGTTTCACCTCGAAGATTAATCATTTTTAATGCCATTGCTGGATACTTCTTCAACATCTTTTTAATAATTTGATTTTCTGAAATTCGATTTAATTTAGTAAACCATTTTTCATTTTTCTTTTTAATTGGTTTGACTAGAATCGCATCTAATTGATAACGATTGGATCCTAAAACATCGGTAAGAACTTGATCTCCAATCGTGATGACTTCTGATTTATGGGTGTAGGTAGCCATTGTTAATGCTTTTTGAAATCCTTTTTTTAGTGGTTTACAAGCACTATAAACATAAGGCACATCAAAAGCTAACGCAACCTTTTCAACGCGTTCTTTGTGATTATTAGAAATAAAGATGACTTGAAAGCCAATCTCTTTCATGGTATGAATTAATTCCAAATGTTGTCGTTCAGGAGCATCTAAATCATAAGGGATAATCGTATTATCGATATCGATTAAGATAACTCTTTTCCCTAATTGATACAATTTCTGATACTCAATATCAAATATTGTGCGGTAACAATCATAAGGAAGGAAAGTTTTTGTTTTAAATAGTAGAAATATCATTGTATCACCATTCTTATTATACTAAAAAAAAGCATTTTTGTCTATTGAAAAACAAGGGTTATTTTCATAAAGAAAACTCAAATAAATAACTTCTTCAGTTTATTATTTGAGTTTGTTTCTTACAATAATTTAATTTTTTGTTGTTGTAATGCTTCGATATCTTCCTCTTTCCAAATCGATGCTTGTACTTCACCAATATGGACTTTTTCTAATAGAACCAAACAAATTCGAGATTGGCCGATTCCTCCTCCTATGGATAGGGGAATGGTATCATTCATCACGCTTTGATGGAAAGGAAGATTTAAACGTTCCATTTTATTATTCTTTTGTAATTGGCTAACCAAACTGTTCTTATCGACGCGAATTCCCATCGAAGATAGTTCAACTGCCATATTTAGAGGTTCGTACCACACAAGAATATCTCCATTTAATTGCCAATCATCATAGTCAGGTGCCCGTAAATCGTGTTCTTCACCACTTGATAATTTATCCCCAATCCCAATGATGAATACGGTTTGTTTTTCCTTACAAATCGCATTTTCTCGTTCTTTTGAAGTTAGTGTTGGGTATTTCCGATATAGTTCTTCTGTAGTAATAAAATAGACATCTTCTGTAAATGTTAAGGATAATGCTGGGAATTCCTGATTAACAATCTCTTTTGTATTCGCTAAGGCTTTTACAATCTTACGAACTGTTTCCTTTAAATATTCAAGATTACGATCAGCTGGGGTAATTACTTTTTCCCAGTCCCATTGGTCGACATAAATTGAATGAAGATTATCCATTACTTCATCACGTCGAATTGCATTCATATCTGTATATAGCCCTTTTTGATTCGCAAAACCGTATTTCCCTAATGCCATTCGCTTCCATTTTGCTAAAGAATGAACAATTTCAGCAACTTTCTTTGTATCTTTGATTTCAAAAGAAACCGGTCTTTCAACTCCATTTAAATTATCATTCAATCCAGTATCTGGATAGACAAATAAAGGAGCGGATACTCTGGTCAAATCCAGATTCTTTGCTAATTTTCGTTCAAATGTGTCTTTAGCTAATTTAATAGCTAACTGGGTGTCAATAATAGATAACTTGTCAACATAGTTTTTTGTTTCAAAAATGCTCATAGTTTTTACCTCATTCGTTAAATTTTTGGTAAACTAGCAGCAGCAATCGATTGGCCTACCCGACGATTCTTCTCATCCGGCATGCTTAACTCAACATACTTTAGTTCTGGGAACTCGCTATGTAGAACGCTTCTTGCTACTTCTAATAACGTGTTACCTCCTTTTCCACTAACCACTCTTCCTAACAATAAAACATGTTTTATTTGATAGAAATGGGCGTAATAAGCCAGAGTGTAACCTAAATAAATTCCAATGTTTTTGAAAATCTCGTTGGCTCTTGGATCGCCATCTTCGTTTAACTTCTGGACAATTTTCAACTTCTGCGCGGGAGCTAAATTTTCCTCTAATTCAATTCCGGCTTGTTTCGCTAATTTAATTACCCCATCTTGGGAAAAATACTTTACACCACATCCATAGTCGAGACTCCATTCATCGACCATTGCTTCTTTGTTATAATCCACAGGAACAAAAGCTAGTTCATTCAACCATCCTTTTAAATGTCCCGTTTCATCAACATATCCTGCTGCTTCACTGGTTCCCATTGCAATTCCTAGTACTTGATTGTCATTTAATTCCATGGCTCCTGCTAAGGCAGTTACATCACCATCGTTGGCAACAACTAGGGGAACATCACCGAATTCCTTGGCAACATCAATGTACATTGTTTTGACACGACGATCAAAATCTTCTTTGCTAACCTTTAAGAATAGAGAAGCAACCATAATTTTGTTATCAACATAAATACCCGCCGAAGATACGCCGATGGCATCGACTCGAGGCATATATGAAGCCGCTTTTTTCATTGATTCAAGAATTCCTTGATAATGGTATTCAGGATTTTCTGTGATTTTAGGGTACCATACTGTTTCTTCACTGTATAATACTTCACCATCCACTACCGCAGAAACCTTGCGATCACTGCCTCCAGCATCAAAACCAATGCGACATCCCTTTAAATCATTATTTAAAGCGACAGACTCATAATTTGGTGCAGGAAGGTCTTTTTTATCAACATAGAAAACTTCAAATGGTTGCTCGTAAACACCACTCATAAATGTAAAGTCGAATTCACGAACTCCCCCTTTGCAATAAGCTTTCTTTAGTTGTTCATAAATAAATTTTGAACCAGAAACATAGATATGAACACCACCAACGATCCATAACAACGATTTTATAATTCGTTCTAATATCTGATAGTTATCTTCATCGTGACCTGTACCATCAACAAATGTTTCAATTTCATAAAAATAATTATAACCATGACTACGTTCTAAACAAATAATTACTTCTTGTTTTTGTTTGGCTTTTGCTACCAATGCTTGATACTCGCGAATGGCAAGAATCATTGGAGAAAAGTTCTGGTCTAAACTAGGGATATATTTCATTATTAGTCTCCTCGTACTCAATCTTTACTTAATATCTTTAATGATAATTTCAAATTCCTCGCCACTTTCATTTCTGATAGTCATGCGATCTCCTTTTTTACGATGAAGAATTTCTTTTCCTAATGGAGATTCATTGGAAATTTTACCTTCACTTGGATCTGCTTCTAAACTACCCACAAGAGTATATTCCGCAACAAAACCATCATCATATTCCACAGTAACTTTCTTTCCTAAATTACTAGTTGTTTTTTTATTAATTTCAATAACATCGGAATTTTTAATAATTCCTTCTAATTCTTTGATTCGTGCTTCGATTCTAGCTTGCTCATCACGAGCAGCATCGTATTCTGCGTTCTCTGATAAATCACCTTGAGCACGTGCTTCTTTTAATGCTTCAATAATTCGAGGACGATCTACTGTCTTCAGTTTATCCAACTCGATTTTGCATTTTTCTAATCCCTCAACTGTCAATTGATGTTTTCCGTTCATTTTGTACCTCCATAATGATTTTGAATGTATTATACCAAATTCTTACTTTTAAATCAAGATTTATTTATTAGTGTTAAAAATAAGAATTTATTCTTGCTTGTAAAGGCAAGAATTTATTTTTACTTTAAAAGCAATATTTTTTATTTTTTGTATTTATCGTAAGATTTTTTTATTTGTGTGTAAATCAAGATTTTTCTCTTAAATTGTAAAGGAATAACAAATTCTTACCTTTTAAAGTAAGAATTGTTTATATTCTATTCATTTATTTTTCTCTTTATAACTTGCGCATCATGTCAAATGGACTTAGTTTAAAGGGAACTTTGATTTGAATGATTTGCAATGGATGACGCGCAACTGTTAATGGTTCTTTGTTTTCATCAAAAATCATCGTTATTTCAAACTTTGTATTCGCTAAGTTAGGACCGAAGAATTCTACTTGATCTCCAACCTCAAAGTAATTGCGTTGTTCGATTGTTGCTAATTTACTACGGCCATCATACTTTAACACTATTCCAACAAATTCTTTGGTTGGAATTTCACTTTGTATGTTATATAGCTGTTCATTGATGGTTGGTTTTCCGCCTAAGAAACCAGTGGAAGAAAGTCTGTTTTCTGCCTTTGCGATTTCTTGAAGATAGAAATTCCAATCAACTAAACTGGCATTTCCCTTTGTTCTTTCATATTCATCGATTAATAAGCGATAACAACGTACCACTGTAGCGATATAATATAAGGATTTCATTCGTCCTTCAATTTTTAATGACTTGACTCCTAAAGAAATCAAACGGAAAACATGTTGTAATCCGACTAGATCTTTGGAACCGATATTAAAAAAATGAGGTTTTTCATTGATTAAAACATTATTTCGATACAAATCATAATTCCAACGACAGGAATGAGCACATCCTCCACGATTGGCATCGCGATTGGTTAAGTGATTACTTAACATACAACGTCCCGAATAAGAAACACACATCCCACCATGAATAAAAACTTCTAATTCACAATGGGTATTCTTTATAATCTTTTCCATATCCTCTGGTAAAACTTCTCTAGCTAGAACAACTCGAGAAAATCCCATATTTTGATAT
>JAEZSA010000132.1 GCA_023422115.1 Bacillota bacterium
TTCCAACTCTTCTTTTTGATTCCCTTTACAATTTCATAATATTCATTCTTCACAAAACCAGCGGCATAAACTGCATCATCAACTAGTTTCTCAATGGTTTTACTACTCATTTTATGACTGATGATAAAAGAGGAAGAGCCTAAATAACGATGATTATTTTCTCCGAATTGATGGTAAATAGTAACTTTATATTCTGTTGATGTGGTAACTCTTGTTGTTTCTAAGTGTTGTAAAACATAAAAAGCTTCACTAGTATTACAAGTAGTTTCTTCAATCAACCAATCTGTTACCTGATTATTTCCTTTTAAACATTGAATTATCTTTTTAATCATCCTATTTTCACCTTAGCCTTCATGTAAGGACCGCCATCGCTGACACGGACCCATTCTTTATGACCTTTTCCACACATACCACTACCGATAACTTTAAAATCTTTTGAAACAGCAGAAATCGAATTTAGTAAATCAATGACGTAACCACTCATTACTACTGGTGAAATGATTTTCCCAGAGAATTTTCCATCGACGATTTCTCTACCATAATGAGCAGTGCATTGGATACCCCAATTTTTCGGATCTTCCATTCCATTATTAGTCATAGCAATATAATAACCATGAGAAATACTCTTAATCATATCTTTTAGTTTTGTTTCGCCACTTTCAAAAAATGTATTTGTCATCCGTGTATATGCTTTACGCTTATAAGATTCTCTACGCCCATTTCCAGTCGGGTTTGTTTGTAGTTCTAAAGCGCTTAACGCATCAGAAATTCCTTGTTTTAAAATTCCTTTATCGATGATTTTCGTATCTTGAGCCAAAACACCATCATCATCAAAAAAATAAGAAGCTACACTATATACTGCCGCTGCTCCATCATGCATATTAACAAGTGGAGACGCAACTTGTTTTCCAACATATTCCTTTGCTAGAGCTCGATCCTTTACAAACATATCCATTTCTACTCCGTGTCCAAATGCTTCATGAGCAATCAAACCACTGATGGAAGGGTCAGTAATCACATCATAGTATCCAGGAATTGGTAGTGTAGAATCGAGTAATTCTACTGCTAATTTTCCTGCTTCTTGAATCGCTTTATATAAATCCAATAAATTTTGATGAATATTATTGCTACCAAAGCCATCATATGCATATTTCGTATTTCCTTCACGGCGAACCAATACAAAAGTTCGTGGATTGCTCCAAGTATAATACTGTTCTAAATCTTTATTGGTAGAAATGAACATTTTTGATATTTCAAGATTCTCAATTGCGGTCCTAACATTAACAACATATTGTATTTCATTCATCGCTTCTGACACATACGCTTTTAAAATACTGATAATTTCTTCTGTTGTATAGCTTTTCCCTTTTGGTTTACGACTAAAACTCTTTACTATTTTTTCTTCTTTTAATACAGGAACCCGAATGGCCTGAGTCTGAAAGGCTTGCTTTGTTAATGCTTCCATATCAGCTACAATCTTTTCTAATTTGCTTTCGGATATCTCATTGGTAGCATATTCACTATAGAATCCATCATGATAAACTTTGATTACGAAACCACAATCTGTGGTAGAACTAGGAACGACTAGAGTAGAACGATTATCAACAGAAATATTTACCCCACTGACATCTGTTCCTAAGACACTTACATAATCATATTTCTTTTGAAGCAGTTCAATTAACTGATAAATGATTTTCTTCTTCGACTTTAAATACTTAGAAAATTTTCCCGTCATTTTGCACCTCTTATTTACGCAAATTATTATATCATTTGCTGTTTCATACTTCAATTAAAAATTAATAATTATATGACATCTTCTTCGCTTTCGTAGCGAAATAAAAAAAGTTAAAAGCGTGCTTCTAACTTTTATCTAAATGATAGTTTATTTATTTAGGTTGTTTCCCAATGTACGCTAAAATACCACCATCAACATATAAGATATGACCATTTACAAAATTAGATGCATCACTAGCAAGAAAAACCGCTGGTCCCATTAAATCTTCAACTTCTCCCCAGCGACCTGCTGGAGTTTTAGAAATTATAAATTCATTAAAAGGAACTCCTGGTTGTCTTAATGGTGCTGTTTGTGGAGTAGCAATATACCCAGGTCCAATCCCATTACATTGAATATTATATTCCCCATACTCACTGGCAATATTTTTCGTTAGCATTTTTAATCCACCTTTAGCTGATGCATAAGCAGAAACGGTTTCGCGACCAAGTTCACTCATCATAGAACAAATATTAATAATCTTTCCATGTCCTTTTTTAATCATTGCTGGAATGACCGCTTTTGCCATAATAAATGGCGCATTTAAATCAACATCGATAACTTTACGAAAATCTTCTACACTCATTTCCGTCATCGGAATTCTCTTAATAATACCTGCATTGTTTACCAAGATATCAATTACACCAATCGTTGCTTCGATTTCTGAAACCATTTTTTGGACTGCTTCTTCATTCGTAACATCACAGACAAAACCATGAGCCTTAATTCCTACTTGCTTATAAGCTTCTAACCCTTTGTCTACTAATTCTTGATTGATATCATTAAAAACAATCGTTGCACCAGCACTAGCAAATCCTTGAGCAATGGCAAAACCAATCCCATAACTTGCACCTGTAATCAATGCTATTTTATGATCTAATCTAAAATCATTCATGTTCATGATCTCCCCCCCTAATCCTCTAGCTTCTTTTTCTTTATCATAATTCGTTTTGTTTCATCTTTTTTTCCAACAATAAAACTTAAGATTATTCCTAGAAAGAAACCCAATCCTGTTAGGACTATTCCAGTAACAACAATAGCAAATGAGATTAATGCATTTCCTGAAAAGGTGAAAATCGGATCTGACATCGCTATTGTTATATAACTAATTGATGCCCAGATAACAATTCCAGAAACTCCTCCTAAAATAATGGTACTGACCAAAGAGCGAGTTTTCATAAAACCAACCGCAGCAATAAAATTTACGACTGAAAAGAAACAAAAAACAAACATTGGAAAACCAACAGATTGGCTTTTTAATGTAACAATCAAATTAGCGTGAAATTCTGTTGCTAAAGTATACACTAGCATCGCTAAGAAAAGTAAGGTAAAGGTTATTTCTTCGTAACAAAAACGAAAAAATTGTTTTATTCCGTTCCAAATCTCTGTAATCCACACTTTAAAACTGTTTTTATTCTTATCTAACTTATCCATACTTTACCACTCGCTTACCCTTACTGTAGTCTCTTTATCAAAGAAGTGAACATGTTTCATATCAATGGCAACTTGATAATTGCTATGTGACTTGATGTCATCAGAAACATCTACTTTTGTCATCAAATCACGCCCTTGCAGGCTTGAATGAATTAATAATTCAGATCCCAATAATTCTACTACTTCTGCGTATAAACTAATAATCGCTTCTGGATATTTATTAAAACTATTTTCACCAACTAAAAATTGTTCTGGTCTTACTCCCATAATGAGTGTTTTACCTAGATATCCCTTTATTTTTAAATCTTCAAAACCTTCTGTTGTTAATTTCACCTTTTGTTCAGAAAAGCGAAAATATCCATCATTTCCTAATGTTCCTTCGATAAAATTCATCGGTGGAGTCCCAATAAAACTACCAACAAAAAGATTAACTGGATTATCATAAATTTCTTTTGCTGTTCCGATTTGTTGGATATCTCCATCTTTCATAACAACAATTCGATCTGCTAAGGTC
>JAEZSA010000194.1 GCA_023422115.1 Bacillota bacterium
CGTCAAGCTCAGTTAAAGCAAATAAACTATATAATTTATGACAACACAAAACAAAAGAAACGATTTGAATATAAATTATTAATGTCTTTCACCCAAGCAATCGAAAACGCAGAGACCTATTTGGTGTATCAACCAAAAATCGATTTACAAACAATGAAACCAATGGGACTAGAGGCATTGATGCGATGGAATAATCCGAATTATGGTGAAATAGGGCCTATTGTTTTTATTCCCCTAATTGAACAAACGAGATTAATTAACGAATTGACCCACTGGGTCTTAATCAATGCCATTAAGAAAATTAAAGAATTTTGTGATAGAGGAATTTGTACTGCGATTTCTATTAATATTTCTGCGAAAAACTTAATTGATCCTCAATTCTTTGAGCGAACTATGAAAGTCATTCATGAGTCGGGAGTAAATGTAAATTTTCTTGAATTTGAAATAACCGAATCAGCAGTTATGATGAATCCCGATGAGAATAAAGAAATCTTGGATAAATTTTCTGAAAATGGAATTAAAATTGCCGTTGATGATTTTGGAACAGGATATTCTTCGCTATCTTATTTAAGCCGATTCCCAGTTCATACAATTAAAATTGATAAGTTTTTCATCAAAGAAATCAGTAAAAATGAATCGATTCAAAGAATTGTAAAATCGACTATTCATTTAGCAAAAGAGTTAGGATACAAAGTTTTAGCTGAGGGAATTGAAGAAAAAGAAGCGAGTGCCATTGTAAAGGAATTTGGATGTGATTTCGCTCAAGGATTCTATTTTGCGAAACCAATTAAATCAGAAGATGTCTTTTCATGGTACGAAGATCATCTAAAGAATAAGAAGTTCTAGGATTACCTAGGACTTTTTTATTATCAAATATCTAAATTCATAGAATTGACTTTTACCAAGAAAAGAAGTATAATTCTTGGTAATTGGAAAAATATTATAAAAGTTTTCCAGTTAAATCTAGTAGAAAAAGGAGAATAAAATGGATTTATTCGCAAAATGTTCAGAAAACAAAGCAATAGAAGAAGTAAAAAAACAAGGTATTTATCCTTATTTCTATGTTCTTCGTAGTGGACAGGACACAGAAGTTACCATAGATAATAAAAAAGTTGTTATGATTGGATCCAATAATTACTTAGGATTAACCAGTGATGAACGGGTTAAGGAAGCAGGAATCGCAGCAATTAAAAAATATGGTAGTGGTTGTTCTGGGTCACGCTTTTTAAATGGTACATTAGATATTCATATTCAATTAGAAAAAGCATTGGCCGAATTTCTTCATAAGGAAGCAGTTTTAACTTTTAGTACTGGTTTTCAAAGCAATTTGGGAATTATTAGTGCAATTTGTGGCCGCAATGATGTCATTATTGGAGATAAAGAAAACCATGCCAGTATTTATGATGCCTGTCGCTTGAGTTATGCTAAGTTACTTCGATATAAACACAACGATATGGAAGAATTAGAACAAATTCTTGCCAGTGTTGAATCGGACAAAGGAATGTTAATCGTTACAGATGGTGTCTTTTCCATGAGTGGTGATATTGCCAAATTACCAGAAATTTGTGCTTTAGCCCGTAAGTATGGAGCACGTGTTATGGTAGATGATGCTCATGGATTTGGTGTATTAGGGTCAGCGGGTCGTGGTACCGCAGAGTATTATGGCTTAGAAGATGAAGTGGATATTATCATGGGAACATTTTCAAAGACATTGGCTAGTTTAGGTGGTTACATGGCTGCAAAACAAGAAGTTATCGAATATGTAAAACACCATTCTCGTCCATTTATTTTCAGCGCATCAATCACACCAGCCAGTGCTGCTTGTGCGTTAGCCTCTTTAAGAATTTTAGAAAAAGAACCAGAACGTGTTAGCAATCTAACAGAAATTAGTAATTATATGCGTAAGCGATTAAAAGAATATGGCGTAAAAATTGTTGATTGTTCAACACCAATTATTCCTATCTTTACTTATGATGATATTAAGACATTCCAGGCATGTAAGATGTTAATGGAACGAGGAGTCTATGTAAACCCTGTCATTTCACCAGCAGTACCGGTTGGAGAAAGTATGTTGCGAACGAGCTATACCGCAACTCATACGAAAGAACAAATGGACTATGCTGCTTTAAAGATTAAAGAAGTATTAGAGATATTGGAGATTATTTAAAATGAGAAAAGTGATTGTTATTACTGGCGGAAGTAGTGGAATTGGCGAAACAACAGCAAGATATTTATCTTGTATGGGAGATGTCGTCTATTCTCTATCAAGAACAAAAAAAGATACTTTTGGTATCCATTACATCGAATGCGATGTAACAAGAATCGAGCAAATCAGAGAAGCGTTTATTAAAATTATCGGGGAAACAGGAAAAATAGATGTGGTCATCAACAACGCTGGAATCGGTATTGGTGGTCCCATCGAAAACACAAAGATGGATGCCATTCGTAAAATCATCGATGTAAATATGATGGGCGTATTCAATGTTTGTAAGATTGCCATTCCTTATTTAAAAATTTCCCGAGGTAAAATTATCAATATTGGTAGTGTCGCTGGTGAGTTAACAATTCCCTTTCAAACTTTTTATTCAGTTACAAAAAGTGCCGTTATGGCTTACACCGAAGGACTTGCTCTTGAACTAAAACCTTCAGGAGTAACGGTAACTTATATCCTTCCTGGCGATACAAAAACATCATTTACTCATAATCGCCAAAATGAAGTGGATATCGCACAAGAATATCGTTTTCGTTATCATAAATCAATTACAAAAATGGAAGATGATGAAAAAAATGGGATGCCCCCTATCGCTGTAAGCAAAGTGATTTATCGAATGATTAAAAAGAAAAAACCTCCTGTAAAGATAGTTGTAGGTTTTTCTTATCAATTCTTATTATTTATAAAAAGATTTCTCCCTTATAAATGGGTACTTCACATTTTATATAAAATGTATGGTTAGGAAAAGGAAAGCAATTCTTGAAAAAGGATTGTTTTTTTTGTGATTTGTAGGGTAATTCTTTTTTTAATCATTAAAATATGCTACAATAAACTAGGGAAAACATATGAAACAAGAAATGATTCAGAATATCTTACATTATACGGATCAAAGTCGTGTAATTCTAACTTCAGAAATACTCTTTTCAAAACAGGCTAGAATAGCATGTGAACAAAACCATTGTGGTTGCTGGGGAAAAACTTGGACTTGTCCGCCTGGTTGTGGTTCAATTGAACAATTAAAATCCAATATTATCCAATATAAAAACATGTTGATTATGACAAAAATTGTTTTTTTAAGGGATTCTTTTGATATCGAACAGATGAATGAAGGAAGAAAAGAATTTCAAAATTACTTACACCAAATCAATCAAAAATATCAGATAACTACTAGGGGAATGATGATTTTGGGAGTGGGAGGTTGTGAAGTATGTCCTATTTGCACTTATCCTAATGAACCCTGTCGTTATCCTCAAAAAAAAATTATTTCTTTAGAAGCAGCTGGGATTGATGTTGTTTCTCTTGCGAAGACAGCAAAAATAAATTATTACAATGGGAAAAACACGATCACTTATTTTGCTGCTATTTTATATCATGAGGACAGATAAATGAAAAGAATAAAGATCAAAGTCAAAGACATAGAAAAAATAATTGAGGTCAATGAAGGAGATAATCTTCTTCAAGTTTTGCGGGAGCAAGGTTATACGATCAATGCAAGTTGTGGTGGCGTTGGGCAATGTAAGAAGTGTATGGTTCTAGTAAATGGAGAGAAAAGATTATCTTGCCAAACAATAATCACAGAAGATATGAAGATTGAATTAGAGGATTTGCTGCATACGAATCAAAACATCATGAAAACTAATAGCGGAGATCACTACCATGTTGCTATTGATATTGGTACAACAACATTGGCAGGTTACTTAATTGACCTTGATCACAAAGAAATCAATGCAACATACTCCATCACTAATCCACAAATTTCTTATGGTGCCGATGTCATTACTCGAATTAAAGCTTGTTCGCTGGGGCATTTAGAACACCTTCATCATGTGATTATCCAAGCAGTCAATGATTTAATTATGAACTTAATGCCTCAAGGAATTCCGAAATACTTAATTGTTAGTGGTAATCCTGTGATGCTTCATATTCTAATGAAAGAAGATCCAACCTCTATTGGAAAGTATCCCTATACGGCAAAATTTCTAGAAAAAAAAGAATTTTCAGGAGATTTATTGAACATCAAAACTAATAAAGTAATTCTGTTACCTTCAATTAGCAGTTTCATTGGTGCTGATATTGTCGCTGGATGTCTTTATGCGCAG
>JAEZSA010000010.1 GCA_023422115.1 Bacillota bacterium
TTCTTTCACCTCCTGGAAAATAAAAACCTTTTTCAATAGACAGAAAAAGGTAAAAAAACTCTTTTTAACCTCGGTAGGAAATTAAGCATTTCTGCACCTACTGTCTACAGCAATTAAAACGTATGAACTATTTTATTTTTTTTGGTTGTTTAATTTAACATTGATTCTAGAGCAACCTTAACTCCAGGACCCATGGTTGTAGAAATGGCGACATTTTTAATATATACGCCTTTTACTGTAGCTGGTTTGCTCTTAACAAGCACTTGACATACAGTCTTAATGTTTTCAACAAGTTTGTTAGTGTCAAAACTAGATTTTCCCACTAACGCTTGAATATTACCTGTCTTATCAACACGATATTCAACTTTACCTGCTTTAATTTCGTTTACAGCTTTTGTTATATCTGTAGTAACAGTACCAGTTTTTGCATTTGGCATTAGTCCTTTAGGTCCTAAAATTTTACCTAATTTTCCTAAATCACCCATCATATCTGGTGTTGCAACAATGATATCAAAACCAAACCATCCGCCTTTAATCTTCTCGATAAACTCAGCGTCGCCAACAAAATCAGCGCCAGCACTTTGTGCTTCCTTTTGTTTATCAGGAATCTTTGTTAGTACTAATACACTACGAGTTTTACCTGTTCCATATGGTAATACAATAGCGCCACGTAAATTTTGTTCTGCTTTACGTTGGTCTAGGTTCATCTTAAAAGCTATTTCGACTGTACTATCAAATTTAGTAATACTTGTCTTTTTAATTAGTTCTACAGCTTCTTCAATTGGATAACGCTTTGTTCTATCAACTAACTTAGCGGCTTCCAAATACTTTTTACTTCTTTTAGCCATATTTTTTCCTCCTTAAATGTGGTATAACGGAAATTCCTTCCACAGTTTAAGTTGTGTTTATAACAACTTATTAGTAGTTTAGAAACTTCGTTGATTAGATTTTACTTTTCAACAACAATTCCCATTTGTCTTGCGGTTCCTTCAATAATCTTTGCTCCTGCTTCTGGTGTATAAGCACTTAAATCTTCCAATTTTGTTTTTGCAATTTCAAGTACTTTTTCATAAGAAACAGTTGCTACCTTAGTTTTCTTAGGATTTGATGAACCACTTTCAATTCCAGCAGCTTTCTTTAATAAGTCTGATGCTGGTGGAGTCTTTGTGACGAAAGTAAATGAACGATCTTCATAAACAGTAACAATAACAGGAACTTTATATCCAGCTAATTCCCTTGTCTTCTCATTGAATTGAAGACAGAATTGTTGAGTATTAATACCCGTAGGTGATAATACTGGTCCAACTGGTGGAGCTGGAGTAGCCTTTCCTGCCGCTAATTGTAACTTAACGACTCTCGTAATTTTTTTCGCAGCCACGAGACGCACCTCCTTTTTGTCCGTGATGTGGTATAAAGAGCTTTGCTCTCCCACTTATAATAAAATAGTATACGTGATTAACGCACGCTGAATTATTATACTATATTTTATCAATGAAGTCAATTCATTTTTTATCTTTTTATTTTAATCGTTGCGGTGTGTGGAAAGTGATCAGAAGCGACTATTTCAGGTATCTCTGCATCTATCACTTCCAAAAAACTATTAACAAAAATATAATCAATTTTACGTACTGGATCTATGGAAGGAAAACTTAATTGATTTCCTCGAATCTTAAAACTCACATCCGTTAGATATTCTTCAATTTGTTTGATTTTTTCATCTTCAGGAGTCATATTTAAATCTCCCATAAAAATACAAGGACCTTCTACTTTTGTTACTTCTTTGGTAAGGGTGGAAAGCGCATTTCTTTGTTCACTTTGAGCTAAACCGAAATGAGAAATGAATATAGTTAGATTTAACTCTTCGATTTTTGCTTTGATGATGCATCGTGTTTCATAACAAAGTACTTTTTCATTTTTAATCAAAGGATCAGGAATCATAATAGTTTCTATTTTACTTAGAGGGAAACGAGAAAGAAGGGCATTACCATAAGGTCCCTGCGGTAAGTCAATGGCTTTACCAAAATAATAATAAAATCCTAAGTCTTCTCCAATAATCCGAGCTTGTTCTTGATAGTCTATATGAGTTCCTAGACCTCTTACTTCATTTAATCCAATAATATCAGCTTGTTGATTACGAATAACATCAGCCATCATGTGAAGATTAATATCTCGTTTGATGAAATCACGTCCGTGTTGAATATTAAATGTCATTACCTTTATTTTCATACTCACTCTTCAATCCCTTCTTTAATAAAGTCCATTCCTAGTTGCACTAGTTATGGACTTATGCTTTATTTTTTATTTTTACTTCTGAAAAATCTTTTTATACCTTCCCCTAATTTGTTGAGTTTCAATCGACGGAAAAAGGTCTTTAACCAACTTTCGCGAATGAATTTATTCCCCATATAGGATAGTGTTTTGTTACTGATAAAAATCGTCTCCGAAGTACCAGGGCCATGACCAAGCACGATTGCCTCCGTCTCGTTTGCTGTTCCTAATACCAGGACATGGTTTCTATCTGCACCCCCACTCAATTTAGCCATTAAAAATTGATCCTTAATAAATAGTTTTATTCTTCCTGCCACACTGTGCTTTGGCTCAACTAGACTCGCATATCGACCACAAGCCATCAACCAGGTAGGTAAAATATCAAAAGGTTTTACGTAAATACCAACACTTTGAATTTCAGATTGACCATTTTTATAATTCCTTTTTAAGGACAAAATGTTTTTTTCTATTTTCAGTTCAATCATCTTAATTGCATTCCCAAACAAAATCGATAATCCTATTGGTTTTAAATCAAACCAATTATTATTCTTCAAGAACATTTTCGCACGAATTGCTCCCATTTTCAGTCGCAAACATTTTTTATAGGAGATATAGATCGGAAGTGTCGCTGTTGGATATATCCCTGTGTATTCTTCTATTCTGAATGTGCAATATGTCTTTTTCGTTCTCTTATTAATCTGTTTTTTATATCCTTTATCCTGTAAAGTAATTTCTATTAACGGAATAAGAACCCTACGGATAAAAGAAAATCCGTTGGATGAATTCGTCAACATAACAGCAGCAATTCCTTGTTCAGGTAAAAATACCATTTGAGAAAAATGGAACATGGTCCCACCAGAATGACCAACAACATCACCCATACCAGGGAATTGATACTGATCAAACACCAATCCTAAACCGATTTTGTGTCCTTCTTCATCTTCAAAATTTGGTTTTTGCAACATCATGGCCACTGTTTCTGCTTTTAGAATTCTCTTACTACCCAGTCGTCCTCCATTTAAAAACATTTGTGCAATTTTCAGGCAATCTAAAGCACTCATATAGGTATTAGATCCCGCAGGGAGAAAAGTTGCTAGATAGTCTTCCTTTTCTTCTCCTAAATTATTATAAGAACGTGATACTTCATATTTATGTTGGCGGAAATCTTCAGGAGTACAAATAAAGTTTGCTTCTATTCCTAAAGGATTAAAGATGTTCTTTTGCACATAATCAGTATATTTTTTCTTGCTTACTCGTTCAATTACAATACCCAAAAGAGTATAACCAATATTAGAATAAGCAAACATCTTTCCTGGAGGAGCAATTAAATATTGATCTGCAAGATATGAGATTATTTCATTATAATCTCTTGCTTCTCTTGCAAGCATCATTTCATAATTGTTACAAGGAATACCAGAACGATGCATCAATATGTGTCTAGTTGTAATTTTAAAATTTTCAAATCTATTTTTAATAGTAAATTCAGGTATGTATGTCCTAATGTCAACATCTAGGTCAATTAAATTTTCTTCCACTAGTTGCATAATTGATATCGCGGTTAATATTTTTGTGATGGAGCCTATTTTAAATTTAGTGGCGTCATCTACTTTTCTTTCTCCATAGAAATCAGCAAATCCCCTATGCTCAGATAACAGAATTTTTGAAGAATCAGCAATTACGATGCTAGTTCCTTTCACGCGATAGTCTTGTTGTAACTTTGCAATTTTGCTTATAATATTAGTATAATCAGCCATTTGGATATCTCCTTTATTAACGATATAATACTACTTTTTGATAAAAAATGCAATCCCCTACTAGTAATAAAAAAATCTCTAGGTATCTAGAGATTTCAATTTCTATAAAAGTGATACTTCACTAAAGTTTAATTCTGTTGGTGTTGCACGACCAAAAGCATATATCAGAACTGTTAGTGTTCCTTTTTGATAATCAATGCTATCAATAACACCTTCTTGGCCAGTAAATGTGCCTGCTCCAATTCTTACCTTGTCACCGACTTTACCAGCAAATGTTTTTTCTGTAGTAATCCCACAAAGTTTAAGTATTGGTGCAATTTCTTCTTCAGGTAGAGGAACTGGTTTTGCACCACCACCAGAAGAACCAAGAAAGCCAGTAACCATTGGTGTGTTTCTGACCATAAACCATGATTCATCGGTAACAATCATGTCAATAAAAACATATCCAGGAAATGGTTTTACAAAAACCTCTTTCATTTCGCCGTTTTTCTTTTTCTCTAGAACTCTTTCTTCAGGAACTAAGACATTGAAAACCAAGTCACTCATTCCCATTGATTCTACTCTTCGTTCAAGATTCTTTTTAGCGGCATTTTCTAACCCTGAATAAGTTTGTACTATATACCAAGCTCGTTCTTCCATTGCCACGCCTTACTATATTTTGCTAGATAGCCATTCGAATAAATCGACAACGTATCCAAAAATCCAATCAGAGAAAATAAAGAATATCGATAAAATTAAAATGAAAGCAAAAACAGTTGCTGTGTTTTTTAATAATGTTGCACGATCAGGCCATGATATTCTTTTTACTTCACTAATAGAAGGTTTATAAAACGGCCATGCTGCTAATATTAGAGAAACAGCACCTAGAATTATCAAAATCCAAGCGAACGCTTCTGGATAATCACCAATCAAGAAAATATCTTCATTGATAACCAGTCCACTTGAACCACTACTTGTTTCACCGATTAAAACCATTGTTCCTAAAACAAGGGCGATTAATGATAAAGCTAGTAGAATAATTCCTTCGTACTTATATTCTTTGGTAAATATGGATATTACTCCATTATTGTTTTTTTCTTTTTTCTCAGCCATATTAGTTCTTCCTCCTATTTTGTTTCCTTGTGAACTGTATGCTTATTACATTTCTTACAAAATTTCTTAATAATCATTCGATTTGGACTGGTTAGTTTATTACGATTTACAGTATAGTTTCGTGATAGACATTCTTCACAAACTAAAATTACTTTTTCTCTCATAATCCACCCTTTCCAAAGCCATATATTATTTTATCAAAATATGTACTCATTGTCAAGAAATAAATCGGTATTTCTTGATTAGTTATTATGGTTTGTTATTTGACGAATTTTTTTCTTTGCACGATAAATAGCATTGTAAATTTTTCTTTCATCACAGATAATTTCTTTTGCTATTGCTGGAATATCTTTTTTACTTTCATACATGAGTTCAAAAACTTGCTTCTCGAGTGTTGTTAGATTGGTTTTCCAGTTTTCTTCGATTTTTAGTGTTGTTTCTTTTACTTCTGATAGTAAATAATCCATGTTATCTTGAATCACAACATGATAAAAATACTTGCTTTCTCGTGCTAAAATCTCTCTTATTTTTCTTTGTAATATCAAATCAAAGTATTTATTAAATGTTTTTCTCTCATAGATATCATATGTTTCAATGGCAATTTTCAACATAATCAATCCTTCTTGAAAGAAATCATCAAAACTCTTACTTTTAATATGAAAATCTCTAATTCTTGCTTTAATTAGAGATTCATATTTCTTAAACATTATTTCCAATGCTTCATCTTGTTTTTCATAGATTAAATATAACAATTCATAATCGTTATATTTATAAATCATTATTGTTGTTGTCTCCTTATTTCATAAATCATAATCCCTGTACTTACTGAGGCATTTAAAGAATTAATCTTTCCTTTCATCGGTATTTCAACAAGGAAATCGCATTCTTCTTTTACCAATCGGGAGATTCCTTTTCCTTCTGAACCAATAACTAAGATAATTGGCATATCATACTGCAATTCCCACATACTACTACTCTTGGGACTTCTTTCTGCACCAACAATCCAATATCCTTTGTCTTTTAATTGTTTAAGTGTTTGTGTTAGATTCACCACTTCAACAACTTTCACATATTCAATAGCTCCAGCAGAAACTTTTGCTACAGTATTATTTAATTTTACGCTCCTGTTTTTGGGAAGAATTACTCCATCAACTCCAGCAGCTTCACAAGTTCTTAGAATAGCCCCTAAATTATGGGGATCTTCCAAAC
>JAEZSA010000075.1 GCA_023422115.1 Bacillota bacterium
TCCATAAACTCTTGATAACTACTTCCTATAGTATAAGCCTCAATTGCTTGGTGAAGATTGATGAACTGCTCATTGTTATATATTTGTGTGTGTTTAAAATTTCGGCGAGTAATTGCAAGATAAATACCAAGAAATGGATTCATTTCTTCTACTGGTAAATCTGTTCCAAAACTCGTAGGAATCGTTTCAATCATTGTTTTAAATGCATAACTTGTGTGAGCAAGCTGTTTTCCGACTCGTTGTTCAACGATTCCCATGTCATAATCCAAGAATGCTGGCTGAACAAGAGCATGAATGTGGTATTTAGCTAAACGATTCCATATTTCTTCATCTGTAATCTGGAGATGAACGATTCCATGACGTAAAGGATTATTCTTTTCATTACTATATGCAAACGCATCTATGGCATCATGAATTGCTTGGTTACCAATCGCATGAAAAATTAATTGAACCCTTTTCCTATTTGCTTCTTCAACCAATTCTTTTAAATGTTGATAAGGAATACATAAAACACCTTTTGTTGCTGGTGCATCGGCATAAGGAATTGTTAACGCAGCTGTTCTCGCTCCCAAAGAACCATCAAGAAAAAGTTTTAAAGGTCCTACTTTATGATAATCATTCTCTACAAAATTCTTTTTAATTTCTATGTATTGATCAATAGTATTCGTGGTAATTTGTTGATTAATTCGGATGATTTGTTGATCTGTTATTTTCTGATACGCTTTTAATAAATATCCAATATTATCTAGCGAACAATCGTTGGTTTGAACAGATGTTACTCCATAACTCAATGTATCATTTACTATTTTTTGCAATAGTTCTGCTGCTGTTTCTTCATCATAAGGGGTATAAAATTGATTAACCAATCCACAAGCATTCTCTGTTAGAATGCCATTGGGTTCATTTTTTTCATTTAACACAATTTGACCACCAGGAATCGTGGTTTCTTTGCTTATCCCACATAATGCTAGTGCTTTGGAGTTCACACAAACAATATGTCCACAAATACGAGAAAACACAATTGGTATTTCTGTGCTAATCAAATCAAGGTTTTCTTTGGTGGGAATGATGGGATTTATGAATTTATCTTGATTAAATCCTTCTCCAAGCAATACTGATAAAGAAGTATTGTTAGCCAAGTGTTTTTTCCTAAAGAAACGAGTTCTTCCATACTTAAAACATCATTTAAAATCGCAGTTTTTATCTGCTTAGCTTTGTGATAAAGATGAAGATGGGAATCATTAAAGCCTGGTAAAACAAGGTTTTGTTCAAGATCAATTTGTTCATCAATAGGAACTTGATGGATGATCTTTGCGGTTTCACCAATAGCCAAAATTTTCCCCTCTTGTACAATCATTGCTTCATAAAAAGATCTCTTGGAATATATTTTGCCATTGAAAAAAAGTGTTGTCATGATCTTTTCACCAAGGATAATCCTGTTTCACTTCGGTAATAAGAATATCCACTTTTAGTAAATTCAAGATGTTCTGTTTCTTGCAATTCCATTGTTGTTGTTTCTGGGTGTGTTTTACTAGCTTTTGCGATATAAATTGGATTTGTATACCCAAATCCTAAGCCATAATAATTCCCTAGAAATGCTCCTGGACCAATAGTCCCTTCTTTGGTAATCACTTCTAAACGATAGAATTCATTAGGTTTTACTTCTACCTCAAATTCTTCGATAAAGTGATTAATTTCCTCATCAAAATGATATTCTCGAAAAATAGTAGACTCTTGCGGCTTCTTTGTTATTTTATTTTGTAATATTTTAATATTTACTATTGGAACAGTATCAAAAATATATAGTTTAAACTTTACTAACTTCTTGTTTTGAATATAAACAGTTTGATTATTCTCTTTATCATGAATACTAAAACGAATATGAACCCCATTGGATCCATAGAAATAACCTGTTTTCAATACCTGATATATATTATCTAGCGATAACTCATCCATGTTCGCCATAATAAACGGATGTCCCAGTCGATGTAAAAAGTGACCATCAGAATTAGCAATCCCTGCTAGTTTTTTACCAACAGAATTCATTTTATCCCATAAATCAAAAGCAGAACGATTAGATTGATCAAGAGGATGATAATCCCCTTGCCAAACTTCGATTCCTGTAGCATGTTCTAGTTGAAACGCTTCATCATAATCCCACCATATTGAAGGATCACAAGGATGAGCAAGATAAAATAGCCCTCCCTGAGCAAGGGTTTCATCAACAACATTTTGCCATCGACGACCTTCAATCAAGCGATTATTTACATAATTAACATGATATTGTAAACCATGTTCACCAATTTTCCCATCGGGATAGTGTCCTTTAACTAAAGTCTTACCGACCTGACCATATTCACCTGAATTAGGAAAAGCTAGAAAATCAGAAAAAGTTTGATTAATTTCATCACAATCTAATGTATTAAGATAGCAATGATCGGTTGGTGTAATCCACGATAAGGCTCTATCTTGGCGTACTCGCTTGGCATTATCTAAAACAGTATTATTATTTTGTCCATCAGAGCGAATTGAGTGGGTATGATTATCTCCTCGATATAACCCCCTTCCCTTTACACTCATGATCATTGATAGGATTTGTGGTTTTACATCGAATAATTCGGTAATGATTAATTGGATCTTTAAAAAATCTCGTCCCCCATGAACAGCAATAAAATCAAGTTCAAAGCTTTGCTCTTCTCCTGGTTCAATTCTCTTTATATTTAGATTCTCAGAAGATGTTCCCAGCATATAAGGGCAATCGATTCTAATTTTTACACGGCGAAATACTACTTGCGAACAATTTTGAAGATGAATTATCGCTTTAAATTGATCGCCAGCAACAATATGTTCGGGAATATTAGTGATTGTTATCTGATAAAGATCGATATTTTTTAAGGCGAGTTTTTCTAATTCCATGACTTTCACCATCCATTTCAAGTGTTTTTATTATAGCATATTTAAGAAGAAAAATCATCATTTTAAAAGCGAAAATGGAGCTAAAATAAAAAAGTCAAGTAGTGTTTACTTGACCTAGTTTTACAATTAATGACGTCTTCTAAAAATCCCCGCACCACCACTGGCACCACCACCACCACGATTGATGATAAATAATCCACTACCACCAACGACAAAGATAACAGCACCAATCATTAGTATTTTTTCAAATAAAGTCATTCCTGAAGAAAAAATGTAACTCCAGATTGTTGAAGCGACGATGTCCTCTGTGGTTTCATCTGGAATATACAAGTCAAAATATTCTTGATATCCTTCTTCATCAAACTCTTTAAAATCTTGATAATCATAAGCTTCTTCACAAACTATTCGTAAAAATTCATGAAGCATTTTTGCGATTCCCATATCCAGATCATCTTCTACTAATATAGTTTCATCGACAATTGCTCCAACACGCGAAGCCGTTAAATACTGTTTCATTTGATAACCGATTGCCGTATCAATGGCATAAAATTCGGGAAGGGTATAACCTTCGTATTCTTGATTGGTAAAATACAAAACCACTAAAAATCCCATGTCGTTTTTACCGATTTCCCATTGATTAAAAATATCAGTAGGATCATATTGATCCATTTCAGAAGTTTCTTCGAGTAAAAATGTCGCAAAAACAATTTGTGCTCCGCCATTTCCCTCAAAGTCATTGGAATAATCGTATAGGATTTCTCCCTTTTCAACAATATTATGTTTCGTTGCTGGTGACAAGGCATCAGCAAAATCATTCACATAATATTCAGCGGTAGGATTCGGATAATCTTTGCGACTGAAATACCAAAAAAGAACGATACCAACAATAACAAGGATTATAAAAATCCATTTTATCTTTCTAGTCATTAAAAATCACTTCTGGAATTTCTATTTCTCCTTCATTTGCTTTCCAATATACTCGTTCTTTATCAAAATTGAACATATTGGCAATCATTACTCTTGGAAATCTTCTCACAGAAGCATTGTAATCTTCAACCGCTAAATTATAAGAACGACGAGCATAAGCTAGTTCTGCCTCAGAAGATGAAATTTCATCCATTAATGTTATATAAGCAGGTTCTGCAGAAATATACGGGTTATCTTCATTTACAACCAGAGCAATTAAATCCGTTAACGCCAAGGATTGTAAATAATCTGCTTCAATTAAACCTTCCACATCTTTATTTGCACTGGCTGTGGCGTATGCTGCACGAGCTTCCGTAATCGCATTGTAAATATCTTCTGCATGATCTTGTAAGCCATTAACAGTTGCCACTAGACTCGTAATCTTTTGATATCTTTCTGCTAGAGTAACCTCTATTTGTGAGAAAGCTGAATTAACATTTTCATCTTTGTCTACTAAGCCATTGTATCCAGTAACAACAATGATGATAATAATCATAATAAATAAACCAATTACTGCAATAATGGCAGCCCCTAAACCTCTCTTGTTCATTAACCTATTCCTCCCAGTCTGAACTATTTCTTGTCTTCATGAAATCATAAAAATCATCCTGTCTATTATCAATGACTATATTTCTTTCATTCATAGCAATAGTATATATCTTTTTTTTCTATTATTCAATTTTTTTTGTATTTTTATTATAAAAAGCGATATATTTTCTATATCGCTTTGTCTTGTTATTGTGTACGATGATCCAAATATAGGTATTCCAATTTTTCTATTTCGATGACAATTCGTTTCTCCATTCCTAAAGCATAAGAATAAGATAATGAAATATCACTAAGTGGCTTACCATCTTTAATATAACTCTTCTTAAATGTATATCGACCATCGCGCATGAAAAGGGTGAATCCATTAC
>JAEZSA010000143.1 GCA_023422115.1 Bacillota bacterium
ATCAAAGAAGAAGTTAACGAGCACATTTGTGTAGTCGCTGGTCAAAGTGGAGTAGGAAAAAGCACATTACTCAATATCATTGATCCGCAATTAAACATTAAGACTGATTTAATATCTACTGCTTTAAATCGAGGAAAGCATACTACAAGACATGTGGAACTCATTCGAATAGGAGAAGGATGGCTAGCAGATACTCCTGGATTTGGTATTGTTGATTTTGAAGAAATCGATTTATTGACCTTAAGTCATACCTTCCGTGAATTCTATCAAGCCAGTGCAAAATGTAAATTTTCAAAATGTATACATATTGATGAACCAGAATGTGAAGTAAAACAACTTGTAGGAATTAAAAAAATTCTTATTTCTCGATATCAGAATTATTTGTTGTTTGCAAAAGAAATAAAAGATGCTAAGAAAAATAAATATTAAAAGGAGATTCGTATATGATAGTTGCACCTTCAATTTTATCTGCTGATTTTTCAAAATTATTACAAGAAGTGCAAGAAATACGCGAGTATGGTGCTAAATTTCTTCATATTGATGTGATGGATGGACATTTTGTTCCTAATATTACCATGGGACCGGTAGTATACAAAGACCTCAAAGGGAAAGTGGATCTTGTTTTTGATGTTCATTTAATGATTACAGATCCATTGAAATATGCCAAGGACTTTGTTCTTGCTGGGGCTGACTATATTACATTTCATTATGAAGCTGTCACAGAACCACTTGAAGCAATCGAAACAATCAAAAAACTAGGGGTTAAAGTGGGACTATCCGTCAAACCGAATACTCCAATTGAAGTATTAAGTAATCTTCTACCTTATCTAGATATGGTTTTGGTGATGAGTGTAGAACCTGGATTTGGAGGCCAAAAATTTATCAGTAATACACTAGATAAAATAGCTTATTTATCAGCACAAAAAAAGCAATATCATTACCATTATTATATTGAAGTCGATGGTGGTATTAATAATGAAACTGCTCGTTTATGTAAGGAAATGGGTTGTGAAGTCATTGTTGCGGGGACTTATATCTTTGGTAGCGATGATCGGAAAGCGGTAATTAAAGGATTACTTGCTTTATGATAGCCAAGATTGTTTGTGCTGGTTTTAATAGTTTCCAAGATCTTTATCAACGGGATGATGAAGAATTTATTGTAGCTGTTGATGGGGGAATTATTGCAACTTCTTCACAAAACTTAATTGCTAATATCGCAATTGGTGACTTTGATTCCTCTGATATAGAACGTTATGGGTTTGCTTATGAAACTAAAATTACTTTTCCAAAAGAAAAAAAGGCAAGTGATTTAGAACTTGCGATTGAATATGTTGCTCATATGGATTTTTCACGAATTGAAATTTATAATGGTAGTGGAAATCGTTTGGATCATTTTCTATCAATTATTCGAGTCATGCAAAAGTATAGCCATCTAAATATCCATTTGTTGGATAGTAGTAATGACATTTTCATTATTCAGGGAGAGCATGAACTTACCAAAGATCACTATAAATATATTTCTTTTTTTGCGATTGAAAATCAAACAGCAATTACTTTAATGGGATTTAAATATGAACTAGATCAATATTTACTCGATGTTGAAGATAGTGTATGTTTAAGTAATGAAATTATTGAAGTAGGGAAAATCATCGTAGATAAAAAAATCATTATCGTTAAATCATTGGAAAAATAAAAAAAGGCTTAACAGCCTTTTTTTATTACTATGCACGTTCAACAAGTCCTGATTTTAAAGCGCGAGTTGATACATATACACGTTTAATTTTTCCGTTTTCATCCTTAATTCTAACTTTTTGTAAGTTAGCTTTCCATTTTCTCCTAGTTGCACTAAGTGAGTGAGGACGATTATTGCCTGAAACTGTACCTAAGCCAGTTGCATAACATTTACGAGCCATATTTGCACCTCCTAAAATTAATCCTATTCTCTTAACCTTACCTATTATAGCATATTAATAGTAACAAATCAAGGAAAATTGATAATATTTTATTTAACCATTTTTTCATAATTTTAATTTTAAAATTGTAAAAAAACACATCAATTTCAATAGAAAAACACATTCTTTGCGGGACGAATTATCTTGATTAAAAGGGCTGATTATGGTATAATGCTTAAGTAGTATTTTTTTAAAATGGACTAATAAGTAAACAATATATATATTAATGGAGGCATTTTAATGCAAATCAAGAAACTTGACGGAGCTATTTTTAAGACTCTCGTTTTAAATGGTGCCGAAAATCTAAAAAAGAATTATCAACGAATTGATGCTCTTAATGTGTTTCCTGTCCCTGATGGTGATACAGGAACAAACATGAAAATGACAATCGAAGGTGGAGTTAATGAAATTTACAACTCTCACGAAACGAACATATATGAAATTTCAAAGAAACTTTCTCGTGGTATGTTGATGGGAGCCCGCGGTAACTCTGGAGTAATTCTATCGCAATTATTCCGTGGTTTAAACAAGGGGTTTGAGGGATTCGAACAAGTAGATGCCATTCGATTAGCTCATGCTTTTGATAGTGGAGTAAAACAGGCTTATAAAGCTGTAATGAAACCAGTAGAAGGGACTATTCTAACAGTAGCTCGTGAAGCAAGTGAAAAAATGTTAGCAATTTCTTCTTCACGAATGACAATTAATGAATTTTTTGCGGAATACATTATAGAAGCAAGAGCTTCATTAGAGAGAACCCCCGATATCCTACCAGTTTTAAAAGAATCCGGTGTTATCGATAGTGGTGGAGCTGGTTATTTAGCAATCATTGAAGGTATGGCTGAAGCACTAGATGAAAACTTTATTGCTACATCCACAACTGACATGACTCATGGTATCCCTCGTTTACCTAAAGAAGCAACAAAGGAAGAAATAGAATTTGGTTATTGTACTGAATTTATTTTACGTTTAAATAAAGAATTTAATCCAGATGAATTTGATGAACAAACAATTTATGAAAAGATAAATCCATTAGGTAATTCCATTGCTCTTGTAAAAGATGAGGATTTAGTAAAAGTTCATGTCCATACATTAAAACCAGGTGATATCTTAAATATTGGCCAAACTTATGGGGAATTTATTCACTTAAAGATCGAAAATATGACCATTCAACATCATGAAAATGCTGAAATTAATCATGTTGCTGAAGGTGAATGTCCATGTGGAGAAGAACATGTTCCAAAGACAATCAAACCAGATATTCGCAAGAAATATGCAATTGTTGCAGTTGCTAGTGGAGAAGGTTTAGTTAAAACATTCATGGACTTAGGTGCCGATTATGTTGTTTCTGGTGGACAAAGCATGAACCCTTCTACGGAAGACTTTATTCGTGGATTTGATACATTAAATGCGGAAAACATTTTTGTTTTTCCAAACAATAAAAATATTATTTTAGCTGCCAATCAATCTGCAAAGATTTATACCGAGAGTCATATTCATGTTGTTGAAACAAAAACACTGGCTCAAGGTTTCTCAGCGCTAACAATGATCGATTTAAGTGGTGAACCAGAAGATATTATTCAAGATTTGGAAAAAGTAATCGCCAATGTTACTACTGGTTTAGTTACTTATTCAATCAGAGATACAGTACTTGAGGGGATTGACATTCATAAAGATGATTTTATCGGTATCTGCAATAGCAAAATCGTTGCTGCCCATAAAAGACGTAGCGAAGCAACAAAGGATTTATTAAAGAGCGCGATTAATGATGAGAAAGAAATCATTACTATTATCTATGGAGCAGATGTTACCGAAAGAGAAGTAAACGAATTAGTAAGATATATTGAAAAGAATTATAGCAATCTTGAGGTAGATGTAATTGAAGGAAATCAAGAAGTCTATAGTTATATTCTAGCAATAGAGTAGAATGGGGCTTTAAGCCCTTTTTCTTGTTTTAAAGACATGGTGAGATTATGAAAGAAATTTTATTAAGTGAAGTATCCTATATTACTCCCAAACAAGTTTTGTTTTTAAAAAAGAGCAATATCAACACAGTTGAGGATTTGTTATTTAATTTCCCAACGAAGTTTGAAGATTATACCATCAAATCTTTTAAAGATATTACTCCTGAAACAAATGTAACAATTGCTGGTGTTGTTCAGACCAAAGCTTCTGTTACTAATGTGAAAACAAAACTTTCTGTCATGAATTTTTATCTTGACGTGGAAGGAAGAAAGATAAGAGCCACCATTTTTAATCGCCATTTCTTAAAATCAAAGATAAATTATGGTACCTATGTTCGTTTAACTGGTAAGTTTAGTGAAAATATGCGTAATTTCACCGCTTCAGAAATTCATTTTAATGAATTCAGTAGTGCAGTGAATCCCATTTTTAATATCAAAGGGATCACTGATGAAAAACTATTGGAATTAAAAGAAAAAATCTATGATGATTATTGCGATGAAATTATAGAATATATACCTGCTGAAATTAGAACAAAATATAATTTAATTAGTATAAAAAGAGCGATTAAGTATATTAATATTCCCGAAGATATTGAAGAAGTTAGATTAGCTATTAATCGTATTAAATTTGAAGAATTGTTTTTATATCAATTAAAGATAAAATATATGCTATACATGAGGAAACATTTTCCTCAAGGACTAGCAATTGACTTTGACCAACAACGTGTAGATGCTTTTATAAAAAAACTACCTTATGAGCTAACTGTTGATCAAAAACAATCATTACATGAAATATTTACAGATATGCGAGCTCCATATAAAATGAATCGTTTATTACAAGGAGAAGTCGGAAGTGGAAAAACAGTAGTAGCTGCCATTGCATTATTTGCTGTAATTACAGCGGGTTATCAAGGTGCAATTATGGTTCCTACTGAAGTTCTTGCAAATCAACATTATAAAACCTTTAAGGATTTATTTCAAAACGAAGATATTAATATTGTGATGTTATCTTCATCTGTAAATAGCAAAGATAAAAAAGTAATTTTAACCGATTTAAATGATAAAAAAGTAGATATCATCATTGGGACTCATTCACTATTCCAAAAAGATGTGGTATTTCATTCTCTAGGTTTGGTAATTACTGATGAGGAGCATCGGTTTGGTGTTCGTCAAAGAGTATCTATTGTTGGAAAAGGGCATTTAATCGATCATTTAAAGATGAGCGCAACACCAATTCCTCGTACATTAGCTATTAGTGTTCTTGGAGAATCAGACATTTCCTTGATTAAAACTTTACCAGGTAATAAAAAAGAAGCAATCACTCGCTATATTCGCTATGAAGATCGAGCCATTGTGATGGAACATATGAAACAGGAATTATCACGTGGGCACCAGATTTATGTAGTGGCTCCGATGATTGAAGAATCAGAAGTAATGGATTTAAGGAATGCAACCGATATTTATAATAACATGACTGAATATTTCCAAGGGATTTGCCAAGTAGGATTAATCCATAGTCGTTTGAAGACAAACGAAAAAGAGCAAGTTATGGTAGATTTTTCAGAAAATAGAATTCAAATTTTGGTTTCAACAAGTGTAATTGAAGTTGGTGTCAATGTTATCAATGCAACAACAATGGTTATTTTAGATGCAGATCGTTTTGGAATTGCTCAACTTCATCAAATGCGGGGTCGAGTTCGTCGTAGTGATGAACAAGCTTATTGCTTTTTAATCAGTAATAGTGAAGCACAAAGTGCAATTGATCGTTTAAAACTAGTAGAAGAAAATAGCGATGGTTTTATGCTTGCTGAAGAAGATTTGATTATTAGAGGTCCGGGAGATTTCTTTGGAGAAAAGCAATCAGGAACGATTCCTTTTAAGATGGCAGATTTAGTTCTAGATAAAGAGATTCTAGAGGTTGTGAATGAACTTGCCAATCAAGTGGTTGATAATCAAAAACTGTTTAATAACTCTGAATATGAAGGAATCAAAAAAATAGTTGATGATAATTACCAACAAAATAAAGAAATGCTAGATTAGGAGGCAACTATGATAAAATTAGCAATCGATGCAATGGGTGGTGACTTTGCACCTGAGGCCATTGTGAAAGGTGTAAACTTAGCAATCGCGGCATATGACGATATTGAAATAGTATTATATGGCGATGAGTCAGAGATTAAAAAATATTTACAAGCCAACGAACGAGTAAAAATTGTTCACGCTCCTAAGAAAATAGATATGGGTGAAAAAGATCCTATCGGTGAAATTCGTCGTAATCGTGATACTTCATTGGTGATGGCTTTTCAAGCAGTCAAAGAGAAAGAGGTTGATGGAGCAGTAACCGCTGGACCAACACAAGGAACCATTGCCGCTGCTCATTTGGTTATTAGAAGAATAAAAGGAATGAAACGTGTCGCATTATGCCCTACTTTACCCAATATCGGAGGAAAGTCACGCTTATTACTTGATGTTGGTGCAAATGTTGAATTACGCAGTGAACATATTGTACAACTAGCAGAATATGCAACAATTTATCTTCGTGAAACAGCTCATATCGAAAAACCTTTGGTAGGGCTACTAAACATAGGTAGTGAGCCAGGAAAAGGTCGCGAAGTGGATAAAGAAACATTCCAATTACTATCCCAAAACGAGAACATTCATTTTTTTGGTAATATTGAGCCAAAAGAATTGTTTTTTACGGAATGCGATATTTTAATTACGGATGGATTCACGGGAAATATGGTGATGAAAACTAGTGAAGGTGTCGCAAAAATGATTGGGAAATATTTTAAGGATGAAATTAAAAAGAGTTTTAGTGCGAAAATCGGATATATTTTTATGAAAAAGGTATTTAAAAACTTTAAAAGAGCGTTAAATCCTGATGAAATTGGTGGCTCAAATTTATTTGGCGTGGATGGTGTTGTTGTGAAAGCGCATGGCGCAAGTAGTGATTATGCTTTCTCAAAGGCAATCAATCAAGCACGATTGACTGTTTTGGGAGATGTCATCACAAAGATGAAAACAGTCATAGGAGATGATACCAATGATAGTGAAAGATGATTTTATTACCAATTTTACAAACATAGCCCAAAGACTCCATTTAAAATATAATAATATAGAATTATATCGTTTAGCTTTTACTCATAAAACTTATGGCAATGAGCATAATTGCCCTTATAATGAACGACTAGAGTTCTTGGGAGATGCCATTCTTGATTTTCTTGTTGGTGAATACTTATATAAGAAATTTCCAGAAATGCCTGAGGGAGAATTATCAAAAACAAGAGCTAAATTTGTTTGTGCAGAAGCAAATGCAGAATATTCTAAAATTTTAGAATTGAAAGAAGGATTATTGTTGGGAAAAGGAGAAGCCGCACAAGGTGGTGATACCAAACCAACCGTACTAGCTGATTTATTTGAAGCATTTTTAGGAGCAATTTATCTCGATATGGGAATTGGTAAAGTAAGAGATATTCTTAATCGCGTAATCTTTTCTCGCTTTGAAACCATTGATCAGGGATTTTTTGCTGATTATAAAAGTGAGTTACAGGAATATATTCAAGCAGAGAGTAGAGAATCTCTAATTTATAATTATAAAGAAGAAGGACCTAGTCATGATAAAACCTACCTTATTGAAGTAGTTCATGAAGGTGTTGTTTTAGGTAGCGGAACAGGTAAGAGTAAAAGTAAAGCAGAACAAGCTGCAGCAAAAGATGCTCTTAGCAAGATGGCTAGATAAAAAGAACCCATTCTTATAAATCTATTGCTATTATTTGTCTAAAAAACAGATAATAGCATATTTGTTTACAGGTTTACAAAAAAGAAAGTTTTTGAAAATTTTAAAATAATTTACAGAAATTATTTCATTATTTATTTCACAAATAAGTCTATGCTTTTCAATAAAAAAACTATATAATAAAGTATATCATCTTTAAAGATAGCAAATTAAAATATATTGAAGGAAGGAGAAATCGTATAATTGTGGAGTTAAATCTCAATCAATATGTTATATGATAATATTAATATGAATCGATATTATGATTTATTAAAAAATAATTTTCTAGATTTCAATCGAATTTTACTAGAAAAGTATCATCAATTACAATTAAATGAATTAGATGTAGTGATTTTAATGAAACTAAATAGTTATTTAATTCGCGAAGCAAAAACAGTGTCTTTTGATCGATTGGTCTCTACGATGTCAGCTACAGAAGAAGAATGTAGCAATCGAATTATTGATTTAGTTAATAAAGGGATTATTACGATGGAACTTTCTAAAGAAACGGGAAAAGAAACGTATAGCTTAGATGAACTATACCGAAAACTTAGTTTTATTATTGATGGTGATGATGAAAAAATTGATAAAGAAGAACAAAAAAAGTGGATTAAAACAACGATCAATGATTTGGAAAGAGAATTAAAGAAGATTTTAACTCCGTTAGAAATTCAAATGGTCAATAAATGGTATATTGATTATCATTACCAATATGAAGAAGTTTGTGAAGCATTACTAGAAACCTTAAAAGTAAGAAATAGAGGAATTAACTTCATGGATCGCCATTTATATAAGCAACAACAAAAAGTATTAGAAACAATTGAAATAAAAGATAATATTCAGGATATGTTCAGTAAGGTTTATAATGGACGCCAATGATATTTTAAGAATTCTCACAGTAATGCATCCAAATGCTCGTTGTGAATTGAATTACAAAACAAAATTTCAATTACTGATTGCCGTTGTTTTATCAGCACAAACGACTGATATTTTAGTCAATAAGGTAACCATCAATTTATTTGCAAAGTATCCTCAAATTATCGATCTAGCAAATGCTAGCGTCAATGAAGTTAAAGAAATTATTCAAACAATAGGCCTTGCCAATACCAAAGCAAAAAACATTATTGCCTTATCACAAAAGCTACTAGGAGATCATTATCAGGAAATCCCTAATGATTATGACTATCTAATTACGCTACCAGGAGTGGGGCGAAAGACAGCAAATGTTGTCCTATCAGAGGGATTTCATATTCCGCGAATTGCTGTTGATACTCATGTACTTCGTGTGTCTAATCGCTTGGGCTTTGTAGTTAGCGATGAACCCATTGTTGTTGAAGAGAAATTGATGGAACTATATCCTCGCGAATTATGGCATCAAGTTCATTTGCAATTATTGTTCTTTGGTCGCTACTTTTGTAAAGCAAGAAATCCTCAATGTAATCATTGCCCATTTATTTCTATTTGCCGATATAAAAACACATTAGCCTAAGCTAATGTGTTTTTTTGTGGGATTATTTTTTTAAATATCTTTTTATCTCTTCGCTATTTGGTGTTACAAAAACAGTTTTATGATTGGTATAAAGAACAAATGAGCCTTTAATACCAGGGACTTTCTTTACGTTTCTAACCATCGTATAATCAACAGCAACATTACTAGAAAAGCGGCTTTTTGAATAAAATGCTGCTATTTGAGCTGCAAGATTGACACTTTCAGCACTAGGATTATTATTTTTTAAGATGGTATGACTACCAGGACTACCTTGAACATGAAAGAAATAATCCGTTTTGCTTGCTAACTTATGAGTTAAGTAATTATTTTGAATATTATTCTTTCCTACTAAAATGGAATCTCCATTATCTCCTTGGTAGGTAGTAATATTTGGCTTTTCACTTTTTTTAGAACTAGTATTTTTTTTATTTAGGTTTAATTCTTCATAGATTTCTTTAATATCGTTTGCTTTTGCTAGATTCAACTGCTCCAACAAGCAAATATAATATTCGATATCTTGTTTTGTTACTTGCATTTGTTCTTCAAGATGAATAATCGTTCGTTTTGCTTTTTTATATTTATGAAAAATAGTTTCTAAGTTTTTAGTAGGTGTTAATAAAGGATCGAGTTTAATGGTATAAGGTAAACCATTTAAATAGAAATCAACGACTGTGATTTCCTTATCTCCTTTTTTTACTTGATGAAGGTAAGCAGAAAGAAGGTTTCCCATTTTCTCATATTCCAAATTTTGAATTGCTTCTTCATATTCTTTTTCTTGCTTTGCCAACTTTGTTTTGCTTTTATTGATTTCCTTTTTAAGATGGTTCTCTAAAAAGGTTTGTTCACTATTAAAGCTATTTAAATTTTTCAAATGAAGATAGAAAAATTCCAACATTTCTGACAAAGAAGAATAAGTAGTTGTGTGAGCATGTAAATGTGTTAGAGGAAAGCAATAAAAATAGGATTTATGATTTGTTTCCATGATAGTAGGGTTAGTTGGTTGATTGATGATATCCTGACTTTCTTGATAAACCATCTCAGTAAAGGTTAGATTGCTTACTCCTTCAAAATTGTTTTGCTCTAAGGATCCTTTTTCAGTAAAAGGATTGATTTTTCCAAAGGAAGAGTTTTGATATTTTATTTTTGGAATTAGAATTCGTTTTTCATCTTCGTTTGGTAAATTCCTCTTATAAACTTCAATAAT
>JAEZSA010000099.1 GCA_023422115.1 Bacillota bacterium
ATACTTGACTACCTCCATTAAATGTTACCACGTTTTCCCTTGACCCCCACTTTGCATATAAGGTAATTGCTTCTGCAACAACTGTTGTAAATGAGAATTCATGTTTCAGTTCTACATCTGTAAACCAACCACCAAAAATATAACCTTCTTTAGTTGGATTACTTGGTCGTGAAATCTTTGAATTCTTCGTTATTACTTGATCTTGGACTTCACTTCCACCATTTGTTTCAAATGTAATTGTAATATCTGGATATTTTTCTAATAACACTACAGTCATTAAGTCTAATTTTCCTTCATAACGAACATACACATTATGAACCCCTGGCTTTTTTAATTTTTCCAAAGCGTCAGCCGATAGCATACTCTTACCAACTGATTTTTTATAACTAGTATTATCAGTTCGATGAACGATAATTTCAATATTAGACAGCACAAAATCACCAACAGTTACCTCAGTAGGAATTGTCGTTTTATCTACTTCAATTGATTCAATGGTGCTTGTGACATTGATACATCCTGTTGCTATAAACAATATTGCAATAATTGAAATAAAGCCTATTATTCTTTTTACCATAAAGAACTCCTTTATATCATACAAGTATAATTACTCACTTTATTATATAACATTTTTATTTTTTTTGAAAGATTTTTTTTATATATAGAAAACAAGTAACTTTTGTTTTTTTCTAAATATCAGATTCATGAAAGAAAAAAATAAAAAAGCACAATGTTTGTTGTGCTTCATTTTCATTCATTATCTCGATAATTTTTATCTACCAATTCAATTGGTTGCATAAGGTAGCGAATTCTTTCAATAATACGATGACCCTTCATCACATCTTGTTCATTATTCGTTTCACTAAAATGTTTACTTAATTCATTTAAGCTTAGGTTAGATGTCATAAATACTGGTAATTCATTATCCATACGATATTGCAATAGTGGTGATAACACATCATCACGAATAAAAGGAGTGTTGTTTTCGCTACCAATATCATCTAAAAACAAGATGTCAATTGTTTTTAACTCGGCAATTATTTCCTCCATGTTGGTATACATAGCACTTTTGATTTGTCTCATTAAATCAGGATAACCCGCATAAATAATCTTTACTCCTTTTTTCTCTAAACGTTTTGCTAGATACTTTAATAGGAACGATTTTCCACTACCAAAGTCGCCATATAGATAAATTCCTTTTATTTTTTTCCCTTTTTCATAGTTATTAATAAAGTTTTTTATCGCTGATAAGATAATAATTCTATTATCATTAATCTCTGGTTCTTTATTCTCGCCATTACTACAATAAAGAAATTTAATTGGATACATTGCTTCATTTACAACATAAGGGCAATCTTTATAAATAACTTTTATTTGTCCATCCTCATATCTGAGTTTGGTTATCATGTGGTGTACACTTGATGTACAGAGTAGTTTCCCTAAGCATTTCTGGCAAACTGCTGTATTTGTTTTGTGTAAATACAAGTCAGAAAAATTATCACTAATTTGCTCATCGGTTAATTGATATTTCTCACAAAAATCCATTACATCTTTACTTTTCAATAGTTCTTTTTTTAACTTGTCTATTGGTTTCATTTTTCTTCCGCCTTGAATTCTTTCTTTAGTTCTGCCAATATCTTTTCCTTATCCTCATCAGACATCTTTTCTTGAGCAACATTTTTATATTTATCCGTATATTTCTTTAACCATTCCGGTGTATCTTTCACATTCTTACTATATTTCTTTTGTTTAGGTTTGTTGATATAGATTATGGCTGCTTGAGCAGAATTAATTCCTGCTCGTTTCCAAGTTGCAGCTATTTTTTCAAAATAGCTTGCTCCAGGAAGTTCTCCTTTTTTTTCATAATTGACGTAAAGAATCATCGCATTAATTACTTCTTGAGGTAATCCCGTTGTGCGTTGCAAATCTTCAAACATTGCTAACTCACTGTTGGTTGCTTTCATTCCATTAATACTTTCCAAAAGAGAAGCTAAACCGATTTTTTGCAGCGTGTCAACCATAGTCAACATATTTTCATCTTGATCACTAGCTAGATATGAATCTGGTGTTTTGGTAACAAATTTAGCTGGTTTATTTTTATTTTTCAAACTATAGATTGCTCGTGCATGTTTTGAAATATCTTGAGGCTTTAAATCTTGATCAAGTTCAACTGCCCTCATTAAAGCTTCTTTCATCTCTTCTTCGTTTAAATTAAAATTATAACTGATTTTTAAAATCTCATTTTTAAATTTTTCATCATCAAAGATTAATGGATCAAAGAAACTTGAATCAAAGCTCAATTTAAAATAGGCATAATCAAAGCTCTCATTTTTTATTGTGATATCATATCTATTCTTGTTTAAAAAAGGTTGTGGTAAGACTTTGTCTAGATCTAACACTGTTCGTTTGAATACTTCATCAAAGCTCTTACTGATATCTTTATAACCAACATTTTTGCTTTTCTTCTTCATCAATACTGTCTTTTCATACTCAACAGATCCTATTTGACTCTGTAAGAAAGAAGATAATAGAGTGTTTTCAAAGAAAAATTCAGCCAATAAAGGACGTTGTAATTGAAATATATAGCTATCTTTTGTGTCATTATAAAAGCAAGAAATAAGAGCAACTCCTTGGAGCTTATCCATTGCCTTTTTTAATTGTGAGGTGTTTCCAAGATTTAGATTATCAAGCAACCTTTTTATTTGGTATTGTTCTTTATCATCTAATGTGCTCAAAACAAAATATAGACCAAAACTATCGATACCAATCAATGGTAAGTAAAGTTGACTTAAAACGAAGATATCATCTCCCCCTAAGCAAAAGTTTTTTTGAGTTTTAAAGGTGTTATGGATTTCCATAATTTGGCTCCCTTCATGATATTATTTGTATAAACTTACCCCTTTAAATGGTAATTTACTATCTAAATACTTATAAATTCGATCGATAATTTTTATTGCTTTACCTAAAGGTAACATTTTATAAGTAGTGACATTTAAATCAACTGCTGTTTCTGTTGGACGAGGACTAATAACAACCACGGTGCAAGAGTACTCAGGGCATTCATAAAATATCTCACAAAAATTTTCGTTTTTGGCTTTTAATACTCCTTTTTCAACAGCGATTAATTCTTCAACAATCTTCTTCACTTCTTCATTTCGCGCCCGATAATATCTTGTTCTTAGATTTTCTAAATAATGATTTTCACCAGTTTCAAAATTATTTGAAAAATAATCTCTAAATTTCATTTGCTTTCTCCTCGATTTCCTGTAATATTTTGTCAATTTTCTTATTTAATTGTTCTTGTCCATCAATCTCATTGTCAATAATAAAATGTGCTTTCTGCTTTTTTATTTCCAGTGGTAGCTGACTAGCAATTTTTAGTAAAGCTAGTTTTTTATCTATTTTATCACGATTGATTAGCCGTTCCAACTGCTTTTCTTCAGAAGTGTAAACTACAATAATGAAATCAAACATTTTCTCAATATTCGCTTCATAAAGTAAGGGAACGCTGATAAAAAAAAGTTCTTTTTTCTTTGTTTGAGCGATTTTTTGCCTCATCTTATTGATCACAAAAGGATGAATGAGATTTTCCAATAATCTTTTTTTATCCGGATTTTGAAAAACGATTCTTCCCAATTTATTGCGATTGATGGATTGATTTTTATTTAATATTCCATCCCCAAAAGCAACCACAGTTTTTTGATAGACTTCAGTATTCCGATATAATGCTTGATGAGCGATAACATCGGCATCAATAACGCGATATCCCTTATCTTTAATTATCTTTTCAACATAGGTCTTTCCTGTTGCAATAGAACCAGTAATTCCAATGATCATTCTCTCACCTCATTTGTTGGCATTTCTTACAATAATATGTTCCTCTACCCCCAACGAATTCCTTAGTAATTTGTTCCCCACAAATACTACATTTTTTCTGCATGTGAACCATTAATTCGTTTTGAAATCGTCCATTTATCTCGTGAGCATTTATAAATGTCCGAATGGTAGTTCCTCCTAATGAAATGGCTTTTATTATAACCATTTTAGCACTATTTGCTATCTTTTCAAACTGCTCATCAGTAAGCGTATTTGCTGGTTGATGAGGATTTATTTGGGTATGAAAACAAACTTCGTTCGCATAAATGTTTCCCAATCCACTAATCTTTGTCTGATCTAATAAAAGAGTTTTAATCGGTCTAGTACTCTTTTTTAACTTTTGTTTCAAATATTCCCCACTAAAATCGAGTTCCAATGGTTCTTTTCCTAACTGAGCCAGTGGTTTTTGGCGCATGACTTCTTGTAAATTAGTCGTTTGAAATAAATCCATCGTTCCAAATTTTCTTGTGTCATGATATCGTAATGTCTTTCCACTTTTAAAATAAAAGATGACATGTTCATGCTTTGCTTTTTCTTCTCGATTCTTTATAAAATACTTGCCTTCCATCCGCAAATGAGAAACTAGAATTAAATTACTGAAAATAAAAATTAAATACTTTCCTTTCCTTGTAATATCGATACTTTTTTGACCTACTAGACTCTTACAAAAATCAGAAACTGGTATATTTTGAATGATCCGATCATAATAAACCTTCACTTCAGTTATTTCTTCACCTACGATGAGTTCTTTTAATCCCTTTTTTACGGTTTCGACTTCTGGAAGTTCAGGCATAGTTATATCTTCTCGTAGTGAATTCGACTTTCATCAAATCGATCGATGGTTTGAAATGCTTCTTCTTGATCCGGATAGCCAAAGCCAATAACAGCAAATGGTTCAAATCGAGAAGGAATATGAAATGTACTACTTACAATGCTCATTCGTTCTGGATTAGGATATGTTCCACACCAACAAGAACCCACCTTTAGAGCAGTTGCTTGTAATAAGGCATTTTCAATTGCAGCTGATAAATCTTGAGGATACATCAATTCAGTTTTTAAATTTTCTTTGTCTGTTAGAAAAATAATAATACAAGGAGCGCTTTCTAAAAACTTAGCATTTGTCGTTTGTTTTGCATATTCAATGATTTTTTCAGAATCTTGAATCACTAAAAAATGCCAAGGTTGTTGATTCTTAGCGCTCGGTGCTTGCATTGCTGCTTGAAGAATACTCTCAATAACCGTTTTATCAAGTGGTTTATCATTATATTTTCTAATGCTTCTTCGTATTCGAATCGTTTCCATGATTGTACCTCTTATTCTTTTTTTATTATATCATGCTGATATCTAATATTACAAATCTTTTATTACCTTTCATTTGGTTTTCTATTTTGCAAGAAACCAATTTTCGCCTGAATTTACATCAGCAATTAACGGAACTTTTAAAGTAACTGCTGTTTCCATCACTTCTTTAATCAATATTTTTAGTGTTTCAACCTCATTCTTAGGACAATCAAAGACAAGTTCATCATGAACCTGAGCAATTAATAACGCGTTTAGTTTTTGTTCTTTCATCTTGTCATATACTTTAACCATCGCAATTTTTATAATGTCAGCTGCCGTTCCTTGAATTGGAGAGTTCATTGCAGTTCGTTCTCCAAACCCCCTCACATTAGCATTCTCACTTTTTATTTCTGGGAGATATCGACGACGATTAAACAATGTTAAAGAATATCCATTGGCTTTTGCTTCCGATACGAAGCGATCCAAACAAGCTTTTGCTTGATCATAAGTATAAAAATATTTGTTGATGTAAATGTTAGCTTCCAAAGGAGAAATATTTAGTGCTTCACTTAATCCCCATGCACTCATTCCATAAATAATACCAAAATTGATGGCTTTTGCAGCTCGTCGCATTTCTTTTGTCACGTCTTCGCGCTTTACATCGAAAATTTCACTCGCTGTTTGAGCATGAAAATCGATTGTATGTTTGAATGCATCAATCATTTTATCGTCTTCAGCTATGTGTGAAAGTACTCTAAGTTCAATTTGTGAATAGTCAGCACTAATAATAGAACCTCCTTCAAAACGGGAAACAAATACTTCACGAATAACTTGTCCTTCTTCCGTCCTAATTGGCATGTTTTGAATATTAGGTTCAATAGAAGATAATCGCCCGGTAGAAGTTAATGCTTGTTTATATAACGGATGAATAAATTGATTATTGTCTGTTACTTCGATAATACCATTTACATACGTTGATATTAATTTTACATATCCTCGATATTTTAAAATCAAACTGGCTATTTCATAATCCACCGCTAATTTTTCTAGTACATCGACATTTGTGGAAAAACCTGTTTTATTCTTTTTACCATGAGGTAATTTCATTTTTCCAAAAAGTATTTCTCCCAATTGTTTCGGGGAATTAATATTGAATTCTTCCCCAGCAAGCTCATAAATTTGTTTTGATATGACCTCTATATGTTGATTAAACTCTTTCCCAATGGCTTGTAAATGCTCGGTATCAATCTTAAGACCCGACAATTCCATCTTTCCTAATACTTTTGCTAGATTTAGTTCTAGTTCTGACAAATACACAGCATCCATATCTTTAATTTTTTGGCGAATGCTATCGTATAATCCGCTTACAATAATCGCTTTATTGATAGCATATTCACCATATACTTTCCCATCTGGAATTGCCATTTTAGTATTAGCCCCATAAACATTATCATAATAAGGTAAATCATTACTTATGAAATTATCAACAACTCTTTTAAAATCATCTGCACTATACGCTGGATTGATTAAATAACTATCGAGTAATAGATCAAAAACAACCCCCTCTAGATTAATACTTTCTTGAGCAAGTACAACTAGTAATGTTTTATAATCAAAAGTCTTTTTTTCATAAGAAGCATCTTCAAGAAATTGTTTTACCTTCATCGAAGTACTAATTATCTTTTCGGTTATGAAATAGGCTTCTTTATCCATTAAGATTCCCAAACCAAGAAAATTTCCCTTATAATAATTGCTTCCAAAAATTTCTGGAATTATAATGGATTGTTTTGAGAAATTGATTTTATTTATTTCATCAATACTATCGATGAAGTGCCAAACATGATTATTCCCTTGTTTTTTTTCGATTGTTTGCTTGTTAATTCGTTTTAATAAAGAAGTGAATTCCATTTCTTGAAAGAAAGAAACCAATTCATCGATATTTATTTTACCTACAAGAAGCTCTTCTCGATTAATAGAAATCGATATATCCTTTTTTAAAGTAGCTAAATACTTGCATTGATAGGCAATCTCTTTTCCTTTTTCAAAAAGTTCTTTTGTCTTACCTTTTAATTCAGAAAGGTGTTGGTAAATATTCTCTATACTTTGATATTCGCTTAATAATTTAATCGCAGTTTTTTCTCCTATCCCTTTAATACCAGGAAGATTATCAGAAGGATCTCCAACAAGCCCTTTATAATCTACCATTTGATGAGGATAAAAGCCCATCTTCTCATAAAAATTTTCACAATTAAATTCCTCTAATTCTCCAACACCTTTTCTTGTTAGACAAACCTTTATTTTTCCATTAACCAATTGCAACAAATCTTTATCGCCACTAATAATTTTAATCTCTTTAAAATTATCATATTGAAGTGTTGCCATTGTTGCAATCAAATCATCTGCTTCATATTCCAAACTTTCTAATCTTTTAATCTTTAAAATATCCAAATACTTTTTAATTAATGGAATTTGTTCTCTCAACTCATCTGGAAGTTTTGCTCTTGTTCCTTTATATTCTTGATATTCTTGATGACGAAATGTTTGTTTCCCCGCATCAAAAGCAACAAAAACATACTCATTGTTTTCTTCAAGCAATTTAGTTAACATATTAGAAAAACCAAATAAGGCATTTGTATATTGCCCCTTACTAGTTTGCATTAAATTTCCTGTATAAGCTGTTGCATAATAGGAGCGAAACATTAAACTGTTTCCATCTATTAAAATTATTTTTTTATCGTTACTCATAATTATTCTCCTTATTTTATTTTATCATATTTTACGATAAAATAATATACATATTTATAATTGTGATTCTAACAATCTTAGAAAATACCATTGTTCTTTTGTTTTATTTATAGATATGAATAAAATGCTATTTTAGGGTTTTTATTGATTGACTTTTAAGGGATTACGAAGTATAATATACCGTAGTGTTTATGAATACTCTATGCTAATTAGTAATTTTAAGGTTTTATTAAGGTTATACTATTAGAATGACCTAGTAAAAAACAAAGAGAAAAAGGAATGTAATTATGAAAAAATATTTAATGTTTTTAGCTATATTGTTTATTGCTTTATTCAGTGTTGGCTGTAAAGACGAAACAGACAATTTATATAAAGATGGAAAAATATTTGAATGTGAGTCCTATTATAAGACAATAGGTACTAATCATTTTGATATTCTTGAAATGACAACTGATCAATTAGGCAATCCAAATAGTGGCTATAAATATTATCGTTTAGTTTTCTTTGCTGATCGTACTTTCGCTTTTGTTTCTTTTCCTTATTCTTTGGATAAAGAAGAAGTCTATTATGGAACTTGGTCACAAAAAGATGAAGTATTTGAGGAATTAAGAGTAGATGAAAATGGTAAAGCAGTAAAAGATACTGATGGTAACTATATCTATGATGAAGTTACAAAAAGTGTTATCACTTTATTCTATGATAATCCACTTATTTCTGGAGAGAACGTATATGGATATGAAAAATATGTTGTCTCTCTTGACCAATTAACCCTAACAAGAAATCAAACACAAATAGCTGGCGATTACCAAGCAAATGTAGATCAAACTTGGAAAAGAATCGATAAAAAAGATATAAAATAAAAGAGAATAATCAATATTCTCTTTTTTATTTTATTTTTCTTCATCTAACTTATGTAAAAAGTTGGATGTTTTTTTATATACTAAGAATGTTATCGTGGAAACAACAAAGGCGATTAAAGCATTAAATGGAATCACTGCATATAAAATATATTTCATCATATAATTATCTGAATTAATATCTTTGATTACAACACGACAAAGTTGCAAGAACCCTTCCAAGTCTCCATTAAAGAATAATTTCAAATAAGCTGGAACTAGAATAAAATAATTAGCAAATACTCCAGTTATAATCCAAGTAAGACTTCCCCAAATGAGAGCAATTAAACCGCCCTTTTTTGTTTTATATTTTTGGTAAACTAAAGAAGTCACTAAAACCGTTACCCCTCCAATCAACAAATCAGCAAAATCACCTACATATGCTGTCTTAGAAAAAGGAAGGGACATCAAAAACTTAACTAAAACAATTAATACTCCTCCTATTGGTCCCATCGTAAACCCTCCAATAATTGCAGGTAAAATAGAAAACTGTATTTCTAAAAAAGAGGGGAAAATAGGTAGGGGAAATTTAATAAAATATAAAATAGTTGATAATCCTGCAAATACACCAATTTTTGTGATAGCAATAATTTTTTTTCGATTCATGTGATATCCTTTCAAAAAAAGAACTCCGATAATCATATCGGAGCATAAAAAAGACCTATTGTCTTCTTTCATCTAGACTATACTATCGGTATTGGAGTTTCACCAATTCATGTCTTTCGACTCGCGGACTTTACCGCCGGTCGGGAATTACACCCTGCCCTGAAGATTACTTAAATAATGGTTTTATTAAATTATTTACTTTACTAAACACTTCATTAATAAAGCGTGTTATTGTATATTCGGGATAAGGAACTCTAATAGTAACATCGCCTCGACCAATATCATAAGTATAAACCAAAACTGCGCTTTCATCATACTCAGCAATAGAAATGGTATTTCCTTCAGGACGATATTTCCCTGTTCCAACTTCTAAATATACATCTTTTATTGTACTATTAGGATCATTAAAAGTCAAGGTATATACATTATTATTAAACGAACATGCCTCTAGAAGAGGAACATTTTTGAGCGTTCCACAAGTTCCTTTGGCATCGGTTGCCCATTTATTTCCTCCACTATCTTGAATAAAGATTTGGTAATTATACTCACGTCCTTGACGTAATCCTGTAACTGTGTATTTTCCGTCTTCCATAATATATTCTTTACCATTAAATTGTAAAATAATATCTGCGACTTCTTTATTATAAGTATTCCCTAATGTTACATCAAAAGAAATTGTATTTTCTGTAATCTCAGTGGTTACTTCTGCTTCTGGGCTCTTTCTTTCAACAAACAATAAAGCGCTTAGTACAGATCTTGTATTTCCATCTGATGGTTTGTTTTTAACAACTAGTTGTCCTTGCTCATTACGAATCATCGCTGTTGCGGAACCACCACCATCCATTTGATAAGCCTCTACTAGTCCATAATATTTTAAAACTGCATTTGTTTCATCAGTAGATGTCCCATAAGAACCAGAATTTGCATATGCACCATCAATAATAATTAAACTGATATCCCCGTTTGATTTGCGTCCAAATAGTGAACGTGGATATTGTTTCGTGTTATAGGCTGCAGTTGTATCTCCATCAATGACATCTTTTCCATCCATTCGTTGAATGGTATGAAATCCTATTGCTGATTCAACATTAGCCAGTACACCTTCATATTTGTATTGAACAACTACCTTTTTACCAATGGCTAGGGCTGCTTCTACTTCAGAATTGCGGGTATCAATCGCAAATTGACCTTTATCAATAGTCGCTGCAGTTGCTTGGCTAGTAATCAAACCCTTACCGAAAAAAGCATTGGCAGCATTATTACCCTTGTAACGATAAGCAATTGAATTTGTTGGATAGGCTCTTTCTGCATCACCTATGATAAACAAATTCCCATTGATATCCATCGTTGGAAAGGTTTGTGAATTCATTTCATCTTTTTGGTAATACGAAGAATAAATCGTTGTCTCATTTGCTTTTGGAGTCGTATTATAGTTTTCTACCTCAAACTCATGAGTCATATTTCCATTCTCATCATAGATTGATAAGAATAAACCCGCAAACTTAATTGATCCTGAATTATCAGCTTTTGCTTTTCCATTAAAAATTGGATCTTTGGAACCGTCTTGTAAGAAACCAGCTACATCAGAACTTCCATTGGCTAGAGGTCCAATAGCGAACCACCCTTCCCCATCACAAATCATAGGGTAATAAGGTTGTGGATAATAGTAATCTGATCCGCTAGCTCCTAGATTTTCTCCAAAATTGGTTGCATACTGGTCAGCATTGATTCCTCCGACTACAATCCAATCAGGATGGTTTTTTTCATAATCTTGAGCAATGCCAATAATTGTTGCTCTAGTAAAATCGGTTTGTCCACCAATTGCCCAAGAAACAACTTTACTATCAGCTGTTTGTTTTTGTGTTAGCACATTTACCTGTTGTGAATAAAGAGCTCCACTTTTCATCGTGTTTCCTAAATCCAAGAAATGAGTTGTATTGACACCAATTTGATTGTATTCAACTCTTGTTGTCATTTCATAACTGCTTAGGTTGTTATCACTATAAATGATAGCTGCTTTCACTGGTGTTTTTATTGATGTGAAAATAGCGATTACTAAAATAAAAATACTTAAACTAATAACTCTTTTTTTCATTGCCGCTCCTACTTTGCAAATAAAACTCTTTCATTCTTGAACATTTTTAATAATACAAACATGGTTATAGTAATATATATGATCGAGGATCCTATTACTAACATAATTGGCAGTAATTCTGCTTCAAAAGCAAAAATCGCTTTTAACCCCAAGGTACAATTATAGATTGGCACTAAATACATATATATACTGGTATCTTTTACTTCATTAAACATTGAGAATGTTGAAGAAAAAATAGCAAGGATATAAACTGGCATTGCATACATGGTTGCTTCTTTTGTTGATTTACCAATGGTTGAAGCTAATAACATTAGGCTTGCTGAAAGCAAAGCTACTACAATTAAAATTCCAAATAACATTAAATAATCACTAATATTGTAAGATATAGTTCCCCCCATATCAAACATTGATTTTGCAAACGGAAGAGAAGCCAAAACACCAATAAAAGAAGATAACGCAGATAAAATAGCAATGAATGCTGTTGAAACAATTTTGCCTAAAATAATTTCATTCTTTTTAATCGGTGTCATTAATAAAGTAGCTAAAGTTCCTCTTTCTTTTTCACCTGCAATTGCATCAGTACCAATACTCATACCTCCTGCGAAAATGAACATCATAATAAACATTGGTAAAAGCATCGCTAGTACTGAACCGGTCGCTTTTTCTTCATCATATACTGGTTCATTTGAATGATTAATAATGTCTGTATTGATTCCCATCACTTGCAAGAACGCTTCTTTTTGAGCGTTTAGTGTGGCTTCAACAATAGAGTATCCTACAGATGACCGATTATCAGAAGGATTATATACCACTTGAACTTTTGGTTTTTCTTTGTTCAATGTCTTTTGATCAAAATCAAGATCAAAAATGACCAAAACATCATTATTGCTATTATAGATTTCTGTTGTGATATCTTCAACATTTTCTTCATCAACAGGTCTAACTTCGATATTTTCCACACTATTCAATATTGCTTGATATGATTCAGGCATATTAACTACATTAATAATTGTTTGATGTTCTTCAATGGTGTTTGATTGTTCATTAAATGACTGTCCCATGATTGCATATATCAAGAAAATCAATAATCCTGGTAATGCCAATGTTGAGAAAATCATTCGTGGAAATTTGAAAATCTTATCTAATTCTTTTTTAATTATTCCATATACATTCTTCATTATTTTTCACCTACTTCTTGACTATAGATATCGAAGAAAACATCCTCTATATCTTTGTTTGGTGACATATTACGTACATTTTCAACGGTATCACAAAGAACCAACTTTCCTTCAATAATAATACCAACACGATCGCAGATCTTTTGAACTAGTCCCATAATATGAGTAGAAATAATAACTGTTTTCCCTTTGTTACGTAATTCTTTTAGATAATCTGTTACTGTCCTTGCTACGATAACATCAAGTCCATTGGTTGGCTCATCGAAAATAATAATTTCAGGATCATGAACCAAAGACATCACGATGGAAACTTTTTGTTTCATACCTGTTGATAATTCACCTATTTTTACTTCAGCAAACTGATTAATACCAAACTTTTCGAACAATTCTTTTTTTCTTCTTTTAATCGTTTCGGTATCCAAGTTATGGAAATACGAAAAATAATTAAATAGATAATTGGGAGTAAATTGTTCATCTAGTTTTAATTCATTGGTTAGAAATGCTATATTCTTCTTAATAGACACTTCTTCTTTCACATCAATTCCTTTTACAGTTATATTTCCCTTATCAGGTTTTATTAATGTTGCTACACATCGTAGGGTTGTTGTTTTACCTGCCCCATTAGGACCAAGCAAGCCAAATATTTCTCCTGCATTTGTATGAAAACTAATGTCATCAACCGCTACTTTTAAATTGTTTGTCGTTTTATCTAAACGCATTTGTTTTTTTGATAATTTAAATGTTTTTGTTAAGTTTTCAATAATCAAGGTTTTTTCCATTTTAATCAACTCCAATTGTTTTTATTATACTCTTATCAACTCTATTATTCAATTATTTTTTCACTTTATTGCAATGCATTAGAATATTTCTTTTTCATCAGAAATTGCTTTTTTTGTCATTAAATGATAAAATAGAAACAGTTTTTTATGATATGGTGAATAAAAATGGTAAAAGTAGTTCTCCTAAAATGTGAAGAATATCAATTAGAATTGATAAAAAAGAAGATAACCGAAGGGCTTTCTTTTTTTGGTGGATTACAAAACTTTATAAAAAAAGACGATAGAGTTTTTATTAAATTAAATTGCGTAGGTCCTTTCGAACCAGAAAAAGCCATCACGACTCATCCTATTTTCGTAAAAGCTATTATTCAATTAGTAAAAGAAATTACACCAAATATTACAATAGGTGACAATCCAGCAACAAAAGACCTGATGTACACACTTAAAAAAAATGGACTTTATCCTGTGATTCAAGAAGAAAATCTTGAAATCATCAATGGAAAAGAATTTACTACTATTACAAATAGTAATTGCCATATTTATAGTGATTTTCAAGTATCAAAAGCGATGGTCGATGTTGATGTGATGATTAATCTTCCTAAATTAAAAACGCATAGTCTTGCTTATATGACTGGCGCACAAAAAAATCTCTTTGGTTTTATCTTTGGATTAAATAAAGCAGGATGGCACGTAAAAGCGAGCAATCCTTTAGAGTTTGGCGAAGCGATTAATGATCTTTATGGGGCCATTTTGGATACTTATAAAAACAAAAAAATATTAAACATCATGGATGGTATTGTTGGATTAGAAGGCGAAGGACCCTCAAGTGGAGGATTACCGAAGCAAGCCAGTGCAATTTTAATTTCACCAGATGGTATCAGTCTTGATCGTGTCGCAGTTGAAATTGTTCATCTAGATGTCAACAAACTATTCATCAACAATATCGGTGGAGAACGAGGCTATGGAGAAAACAATCTTGAGAAAATAACCGTTTTAGGAAATTCATTCGCTGATTTCCAAGATGTTCATTTCCTACCACCAAAAGATTCTTTGGGAAACCTAGGTTTAAAAATGTTGAGAATTAAAATGGTGCGTAATCTTTTATTAGAACATCCCGTTGTTAAGCATGGAGAGTGTATCAAGTGCGGGGAATGCGCAAAAATTTGCCCTCCAAAAGCAATGTCAATCAAACCTGGAGATTTTCCAAAGTTGGATAAATCTCATTGTATTCGCTGCTGGTGTTGTAGTGAAGTATGCCCACAAAATGCAATTAAAAAAAGCAAACGTCCCATTGCAGGTAGAATTATTTTCTAAGATTTCCCAAAATAAAAAGTAGCAAATGCTACTTTTTTATTTACTCACCTTTAACAATTTTCCCTTTTAAGTGCCATGTATATGCTTTTTCTATTTTAACCTTTACAACTTTACCGACTAAATCTAATTCACCTGGAAAATTGACAAGTTTATTATGAGGAGAATATCCAGTCATGATTTCTTCTTTCTTCTCCGAAGATCCTTCCACTAAAACGTCGATAACTTCTCCTTCAAAGCGTTTATTACCAGCAGCAAATCCTTCATTAATACATTTATTTAAGCTGAGAAGTCGTTCTTTTTTCACTTCACTTGGAGTATCATCTTCATATTTACTAGCGGGTGTTCCCTCTCGAGGTGAAAAAATAAAGGTATAAGCGCCTTCAAATCTTGCTTTTTTTACTAGATCTAATGTTTCATTAAAGTCTTCTTCTGTTTCTCCAGGAAAGCCTACAATAATATCTGTTGTAAGCGAGATATCAGGAATCGCTTTTCTTAATTTGTTTATTTTTTCCAAATATTCTTCTTTGGTATATTTACGATTCATTTTCTTAAGAATTGTGTTGCTACCAGACTGAACAGGCAAATGTAAATGAGGCATAATATTTCCTCTTTTAGCCATAACTTCAATTGTCTTATCATCTAAATCTCTGGGATGAGATGTTGTAAAGCGAATTCTCTTCATTTTTGTCTTATTTAAATCATCTAATAAATCAGCAAATTGATATTCTCGATCTAAATCTTTTCCATAAGCATTTACATTTTGACCCAATAATGTGACTTCCACATACCCTTCATCAGCTAGTGTTTCCACATCTTTGATAATATCTTCTGGTTGGCGGGAACGTTCTCTTCCTCTGGTATAAGGTACAATACAATAGGTGCAAAATTCATCACAGCCATACATAATATCAACCCAAGCTTTTCGTGGATGCTCTCGTTTAATTGGGATTTCTTCAACAACACTTCCCTCACTGGAATATACTTCAACAACTTTTTCGTTCTTTAAAAAAGCATCTGCTAAGTATTCAGGAAGTTTATATATGTTGTGAGTTCCAAAAACAATATCTACTTGCGGATGTTTTTTCTTGATTTCCTCAACAACTTTTTCTTCTTGTGGCATACATCCACAAATTCCTAAAATTAAATTGGGTTTGGTTTTCTTTAAGCTCTTTACTCTACCAATTTCTCCAAAAACTCGTTCTTCTGCGTTTCCTCTGATAGCACAGGTATTAAATAGAACCAAGTCTGCTTCATTTTCATTGTTTACACAACTGAAGCCTAACATTTCTAAAATACCCGCAATTTTCTCGCTGTCTGACAAATTTCCTTGGCAGCCATACGTTTTTATATGGTACTTTAAATTGTTTCCCAATCCAATTAATTCTTCTGGAACATTGAATACAATACTCTTGATATCTTTATTTAGTCTTTTACGCGCATCCTTTAAAGATGGAGCAAAATACTTACTATACTCTTTTTTCATCGATACACCTTCATCGTTATTCTTTTTAGATATTATACCAAAAAATATTATTTTTTTCAAGTTAACATATCTTTTTATTATAATTCATGTTAGAATAATGTTGGTGACTAAAACATGGATGATATAATTATTAGAAGTTATTTAAGATATCCCAAATCAACAATGCAAGACCTTTTGAAATTGGTTCATCAGGCTTCTTTTGGTGGTGGACACATGATAGAAAATCCAGAAAAAAGTTTGCTTTATTTACAAGAAGAATGCAAGAAATTAAAAAGCAAAACCAATCCAAATGAATTACTATATGAATATATTTCTCATGATATGGTGAGAATTAATCTTCGCCCTTACTTAGAAGCTAACTTTGATTTAAATTATTTAAATCAAATCTTTGTACAAACAGCAAACGAACATCAAAAAGATGAAAATCAAATAAAAAGATATTTAGATTATTTGAAAAGTCTATTTCGAAATAAATTAATTAATCTTGAATATGAAAAAGCCTTATCAGCCATTTCAGAGTATGAAGCTTCTGGCTTTTTGCCACTACATCATAGTGAACAATATGTTGAAGCATATCATCCAGCTTATAGAATTGTAAACAAAAAATTTATCACTCAAGAAATGAAAAAACAACAATTGGAACGTTTTATATCTTCAGTACAAACAAAAGATAGACGATTAATCCTAGCAATCGAAGGAAAAAGTTGTTCTGGTAAAAGTTATTTATCAAACTACTTACAAGAAACAATGAATGCTTCTGTTATTACAACCGATGACTTCTTTTTAACGGAAGAGCAAAAAGAAACACAAACAGCAATAGGAGATTACATTAATTATAAATTACTAGAAACTGAAGTAATGACAAAGATTCATAATGCTAGTAGTGTTACGTACCATCGTTATGATTGTCACGAAAAAAAATACGAATTA
>JAEZSA010000136.1 GCA_023422115.1 Bacillota bacterium
GAGTTAATCAGTGGTAATGAAATCCAATATGTACAAAGACTAGAAGATATTATATATCCTACTTATCAAAATTATTTAAAAGAATTTCAAGGATTTACTCAGGTAGTCGATGAAGAAAAGCGATTAATCACCATCAAAGCCAATTATCAAGAATTAACGATCCAAGATATCAAGCCACAAGAATGGCTCGACTCAATTACTTTTGGTTGGAACTATGTGAACGGTCTCAAGGAAACGGATAATGATCATGGAAGGATTTTTGATTTACTACTTGATAGTAAAATCAATGCAGTTTCAATTGTCTTTCAATTATCTTATATAACCAATGCAGATTATACAGAATTAAATCAGGAAACACTAGCAGATTTAAAATCGATTGTAGATATTGCATATGAAAAAGGAATGTACATTATCATCGCCCCCTATGATTATTATGGGCAAGAGTGGAGTTCCCTAAATTATAGAAATTATGATAGTTTCATGAATATTATTCATACATCCTTACAAGAACTAGCGGTTTATTTTAAAGATTATGATGAAAGAGTTGCTTTTTCATTTTTAGTAGAACCCAGAGATTATGAAGATAATGGAATTGATCAAGAAGCAGTATGGATATTAAATGAAGCGAATCAAGCCTATGTACAAATGGTAAGAACAACAGGAGGTAATAATAGATATCGTAATCTTATTATTACCACAGGGGGGAGCTCACATGATTCTGTTTATCAAAATCTATATCAAGTACCAGATGACTCTCATCTTATTGTTCGAGTTCACTCTTATTCTCCTTTTGAATTTGCTCATGATTCCGACTATATCCATAGTAAGTGGACAGACAAAGAAGCAGAATATAAAATAGAATTACTGAATATTATGCAAAACATAAAAGAAAACTTTATTGATAAAGGAATTCCAGTTTACATGGGGGAATTTGGTAGTAGAGATAAAGGTTATTCTGAAGAAAGAAAACTATGGATTGAATATTATTTAAGTTTAGCACACTATTATAATGTGAAAATGTTCATCTGGGAATCGGCAAAAATTAGGATTAATTATGAATTCACTTTTTCATTAATCAATAGAGAAACCTATCAATGGGCATTCCCTGAATATACCGATAGATTACGAGATATGATTATGAATAATACCTACATCCCTTTTTATGATGTAGCAATGGATTCGATTAATTATTTGGGAGAAGAAATAGTAATTCCCCAGAAAATTACCAATATGCTTACTGGAGAGAGTGTATCTATAGATATTGAACCCGAAGAAGGAAAAACGACGATCGTTGATGGTAAAATCTACGCTAAAGAATGTGGACCGATTCAATTTCATTTTTGCCTAAATGATTATGATTATTATCTTGAAGTTGGAGTTCTTCCTGACTGGGGTAGATACGAGACTCATTTTGAACTAGAAGTGAAACATAATCCCCAAGGAGATTTACAAGTTTATATTCTTACAAGAAATTATAGTACAAGCAGAGTCAATTATGACTGGTATTCCAGTGATGAAACAATGTTAACCATTAGCAAGTATTCAACAATTTCGATTAAAAAAGATGGAACTTGTGCTATTATTGCTATCAGTAAAGCAACAGGGGAGTATGGAGTTGTTGAAGTAACGATAGAAAACGGGAGAGTTGTTTCCTTTGAAAGTAAAATAACAGCACAAGAATAAAATGATGGTGGATAGGATGAATTTAGAAAAAGCATATCAAGAAGTTTACCAGCTTATTACTAAAGTTGATTTTTCCAAGCTTTGGAATAACTTTCAACCGATCCCTTTTGCAATCTATAATGAAAATCAATGTTTTTTTGCTGGGAAATATATTGAAAAAACAGAAGCGTTTATTGCTAATACAGCAATTGACTATCAAGGACAAATCATTGCCATTTGGAGATTAGAAGAAGAAGATAATTATGAAATACTTGCATCGAAATTAATTCATGAAATGTTTCATGGATTTCAAATGAGGAATCAAGAATCTAGATTTCCCAATGAAATGGATGCAATCTATAATTATCAATATTTAGATCAAAATTTGTCTCTTAAATTGGAAGAGAACAAATTGATTGTAGACTTAATCAACCAATTCCAATTGAAAAACTTTACAAAGTTACTGGGAATTCGTCAGTATCGCTATCAAACCTTTCCTTATGAATTTAACTATGAAGCAAAAATAGAACAAATCGAAGGAACTGCTAATTATATTGAATTGCAAGCACTAAAACAATTATCAGAATCATTATATCTAAAAAAACGAAATCAAATGTTAGATAAAATCATCCAACCTGCTAATTTATTACCAATTAGAATCATTTCTTATGATATTGGAGCATCATTCATATTGCTTGCGAAAGAAAATAGACTCGATTTATATCAAGACTTTTCTGGTGAAACAATTGCAGAAAGAATGATTGCTTCGGTTGAACCAATAGAGATAACTTGTAAAGAATCAATACAGGAGTTCATAAATCTACATTTTCAAAAAGCAAAAGCGGTCGTTGATCAAGCCATTGCCAATCAGGAAATAATTCTTGAAGGAAATTACAACATTCTGGGAATAAATATGTATGATGCTGTTTATCTTGCTCCTTACATTATTTCTACTTATTTTATAATGGTTGGAGAAAAAAACAATCCAGTGATTGAATATGGTGATTTCGTGATAGAAACTAAACAAAAAGGAATTTCAAGTAAAATATATCGAATAAAAGAAACAAATAGATCAGGAATATCTTGATTTTATTTGTGTATTAATGATAAATAGAGGATACTGATAAAAAAATAGAAACGAGAGAAAAAACATGAGATTATTATTTACAATAGATACCAAAGACTATATTTTACATGGGACTAAATTTATTCGCCCTTCTTCAAGAGCGATAATTATTCAAAATAAAAAAATAGCAATGGTACATAGTTTAAAATACAATTATTATAAGTTCCCAGGCGGCGGAATTGAACATGGAGAAGATAAAATTACCGCTCTCATCAGAGAAGTAAAGGAAGAAGCTGGTTTAAGAGTAAAACCAGAAACAGTAAGAGAGTATGGCTATGTTCACCGAATTCAAAAAGGTCACAAAGAAGATGTTATGATACAGGATAACTATTACTATTTGTGTGATGTTGAAGAAGAAGTTACTTCACAAAACTTGGATGATTATGAAGCAAATGAGCAATTCACTTTGGAATTTGTTGATCCAATGATTGCAATAACTATCAATAGAATAGAGATGCAAAGACCAAAAGACAAGAATATGATAGAGCGAGAAGCAAAAGTATTAGAATTTTTAATCAAAGAAAACTATTTCAAATAAGAAATTTACAAATGAGAAGAAAATTATCGTGGTACGGTTCGTCATACCCTCAAAGCAATCGATGTGTATTGATGAGAGATTTTACCAAAGGAGATTTGTTTTCAATAAGTTCTAGTTTCTTTTGGATAAAATGAATCAGTATTATACCATTAAGATTGATAGTTTATGCTATTGATCTTTTTTATTTGAAGAAGAAAAAAGTGAAATTTTTATTGACTTCTTGAGGGGTAAAATGGTTAAATGAGATATCTAGGAGAGGTACTATGTTTGATATTGTCATTGATTTAAAGAATTATTCGCTTGGAAGCACTTATGAAAGAATATCAGTAAGGGCGATTGTAAAGAAAGATAATCAGTATTTATTTGTTCAGGAACATCATCATCGTGGGTATGAATTTCCAGGTGGAGGGGTTGAAATTGGTGAAACTGACCAAGAAGCTTTATCTAGAGAATTAATTGAAGAAACGGGATATAGAATTCGTCAAGATAGTATGGAATATGTAGGTTCAGTTAAAATAATTCGGAAGGGGAAGCAAGAAGATAAGTTCATCATGATTGCTAGATATTATTATTGCGAATTAGAAAACAAGATTCCTGATAAACCACTCGAAGATTATAATGTTGATTTCATTGATTTAAAACAGGCATTTATGCAAAATTTAG
>JAEZSA010000086.1 GCA_023422115.1 Bacillota bacterium
ATCGGAGTATATCTAATTCCATCTGTAATTTGTTTTTCACTATTCGGGATAAATCCCGTTTTCTTATAAAACTCAACTGCATAAGGAGACGAATTAACTGTTATTCTTCCTTCTAAACTTTTTTGCAATATCGTTTCAAACAGCTTTCTACCGATACCTTCTCTATGATGCTTCCCATCAACAAAAAGCAAGGCAATATGATTACCATTGTTTCTTGTTGCAATAACTCCAACGATTTCATTATCTTTAAATGCACCAAAAAGTCTAGTTTGTCAATTGCTTCTTGATTATGAATGAAATCAACAAAAGTCTTAATTCCTGGATGTGAATATTATGGTGCAGTAAATTTCATAAAAACAAATAATACCAATTGTGAGCGTTTATTTAAAGAATCGTTAGAAGATTATACCTAAAGATTTGGTGGTTGCGTTTTTTTAATATTTTAAAATATTGGTGATTGCGTTTTTTTAATAATAGTGATATAATTTAATTGCGCAAAGTAGAAGAGGTGAGAATATGTTTAAAAGAAAAATATATGATAAATTACTTAAATGGAAAAATGAAACATCCGGATCAAAGGCTATGTTGATTGAAGGCGCTCGAAGAATTGGAAAATCTACTGTTGTAGAAGAATTCGCTAAAGATAATTATAAAAGTTATATATTAATAGATTTTTCAAAAGTATCCAACTCAATCAAAGAAGTTTTTAATAATTTACTTGATAGTTTAGATTCCTTATTCATGATTTTATCACTGGAATTTGGAACAACATTATATCCAAGAGAATCGCTAATCATTTTTGACGAAGTTCAAAAATTTCCAAGAGCAAGAGAAGCTATAAAACATTTAGTTAAAGATGGAAGATATGATTATATTGAGACAGGATCGTTAATATCAATAAAAGAAAATGTAAAAGATATTCTTATACCTTCTGAAGAGCAAAATTTAACTATGTATCCAATGGATTTTGAGGAATTTGCATGGGCTCTCGGCGAAGGAATGATAATTGACTATATTAAGGATTGTTTTGAAAAGAAAGTTCCGTTATATGACTCATTACATAAAAAGGCAATGTTTTTATTTAAACAATATATGCTTGTAGGAGGAATGCCTAAGGCTGTTGATCAATTTATTTTATTTAATAAGCAATTCTTTAATTGTGAAAATGAAAAAAGGGATATTTTAAAAACTTATCGCGATGATATTCACAAAATTGATCGAGCTTATCAAGCTAAAGTTTTGTCTGTTTTCGATCAAATACCTTCATTTCTTTCACAACACGAAAAGAGAGTAAAAATAAATTCTATTTCTATGGATAACACAGCGATAGATTATGAAGAAACCTTTTTTTGGTTAGCTGATTCGATGATTTGTAATGAATGTTTCTTATGTAATGACCCTAATATAGGCCTTTCATTGAACGAAAAAAGAAATTTCATAAAATGTTACATGGGGGATACTGGTTTACTATTAACGCATACTTTTGATGAAAAAAATGCAGAGCAAACTCACTATCATAAAGAATTGCTAGCGGATAAATTATCTATTAATAAGGGTATGTTTTTTGAAAACGTGATTGCTCAAATGTTAGTTGCTAAAGGGTATAAATTATATTTTTATACGAGATATAATGAAGAAAAGCATAGAAATGATATTGAAATAGATTTTCTTTTATCTACTGGTAGTAAGGTATTGCAAAAACTTATTCCAATAGAAGTTAAATCTGCTAAATCATATAAGGCAGAGTCAATGATCAGGTTTATTGAAAAGTTTAAAAATAGAATAGATAAAGCATACATTATTCACCCGAAAAATCTTAGTATTAGAGAGGATGGAATCATTTGCATTCCTGCATATATGACATTTTGCTTATAAACAAAACAATGAACAAGGGTAATCATTTGACTGTGATTACCGTTGTTTTTTTCAGAAAGACAGCTTTTATAGAAAATCCCTAATTGAATTTCCTATTCTAGTGCTTCTTTTCGATTATTTATATCTAATGTTTTTATTATCATATAAAGAGTCCTTATACCACCTTTTTTAACCCTGTTGAAACACTTTTTTATGTTTCACTAGTAACCATCTATGGTCAATCCGTATTACATTATTCGTCTTTTTCTAATTTGTATACTTTAAAGATACTATATTCATCCTCTTGATTATGAGTGGTATAGAAAATATAAAATTCATTTGTTTTAGAGGTTAGAACAATATATTCATTAGTTAAACCATCAACATCACTTATTACCGAATGGAATGCGCTTGTTGGGAAAGTAAATTCATCCTTTAATGCTTGATCTTCCTCTAGAAGTATACTATCAAGGAAATTTTTATTTAAAGTGATTTTTTTCAAATCATAACTTTCCTCGTGAATCAATAATTGATGGCTTTCAATTTTTATATTAATACTTAAAACCATACTAGAGATGATAGGGCTTTGGTAAACGATTGATCCTGTATATTCTCCACTAGTAATTAAATCTGCTTTTTTACAACCAAATAGAAAAAATGTAAAAAACAGGGCTAGAACTAAACAAATACTCTTTTTCACGTTTGACTTCTCCTTTTCTTATTCATTATTGAATTATAAATTAGTTGTTTTTCGAATAAACAAACAATAGTTGCAACACAGCCAATCCATGAAGTTACATGATGGAATAATCTTTATTTCTGATCATATATTTCATAAACCAATATGCATTATCATCATCCGTATTTTTGTAATTTTAGTTTTATATGTTACAAATTGAATACATTTTCTGTTTTGTAACACTTATAGCAATATACCTTCACAAATCAGATAACTTATTCTACTACAAATTTTGAGCAATTACAAATTACCAAATAAAAACGCCTTACATTTCGCAAGGTGTTTTTTATTTATACTCCTATGGGTATTAGAAAGTTTTAATCTACTATTTTTCTAACTGTGCATAATCTTCATGAACATCCTTTCTTTCGATTATTCTTTGGCTTCCTAATTTATTCTTTACTAATAAATTGATACCTAGTTATTTCATGATAGGGATGATTATGATCAAATAATCCATAATTCTCTTTTTCTTGATGAATTCCATCCGGATGAAACTGGCATTCAAGACATAGTGCTAAATGATTACTGTCTTTGACACCTTTATACACCTCAGAGTCTAATGGATGATTTCCAGAATAAAATACGATACAAGGATAGGTTGTATATACCTCTAAATTGACTGCTTCCCCTTCCAGTTTAGCTGCCAACTTATCAATACCAACCTCATCTAGAAAATATTGATGATCATAGCCTTTCGTCTTCTTTTGCAGGATTTCATTATGCATGTGTTTCCCTATCTCTTTTGGTTTTCTAAAGTCCATAACTTCATCAACATCAATCTTCTTTTGAATAATTAAATTGTCACTCAATAAGCCTATCTTAGAAGCATTAATGTAGAGTTTGTCACTTAAAATATTTTTTCTTAGATTTCCCGAAAGATTAAAATAGGTATGGTTTGTTAAATTAAGGAAATTTAACGTATCACTAGTCGCATCATAGATGATATCAATCATATTTACTATCCGATAGACTCGATAGGTGATTGTAATATCACAGCTATAAAGATAACCACCCTCTAAATCCGGAGAAGCGTACGTAAAAACAACATCTAAATAGTCTTTATTCTCCTGAATCGAATAATTAAAATCCTTTGAATGCAATCCATTTATTCCTCCATGTAGATTATCTACCCCAAAATTGTTCTTTTCTAAAAACGCTGTTCTATGATTCAAAGTATAGGTTGCATTTTTTATTCTACCCGCAGACCTTCCAACTGTCTTCCCATAAAAATAGCGTGAATCATAATAGATAGCATCATCTATCGGTCTTAAGGTCATCAATTTATTTTCATAGTAAATATCTTTAATGGCAGCACCATGATTTGTGAAGATGATATGTAATTTACTATCATTCTCAACATCAATGATAATATATTCTTTTTTTGTGATTGATACTTTCATATTTTATCCTCTATCCATTGATAACGAAAAGAGCTATGGTTTCCCTCAGCTCTCTATTTTATTTAAATCTTTAACCGTACTACCTTTTTGCAAATAGCCTTTTACCGTTATTATCTGTGGTTCACTTGTTTTAGGATTCTCGATGATCTCTATTACTTTTTTGGCTGCACTAATACCAATTTCTTTGGCATTTTGAACATAGGTTGTAAACTCTGGTCTCATCAAACGAGATAACAAAATACCATCATATCCTACAACACTAATGTCATCAGGTATTTTTAAACCTCTTTTTGTAATAACAGTCATACCACCTAATAATGAATAATCATCTGGATATATGATACAAGTAGGTGGATTAGGCATATCAAGTAATTCTTTAGTAATAATAGCAGAAACCTTGGGAACATGGTATCTACCTTCTTTTATCATATCTTCTCTTATTTCAATGCCATATTCATGACAAGCATGGTAAAAGCTACGAACACGCTTTTGTGTAACACTTGTTAACTCTCCATGAATAAAAGCTAGTTTTTTATGCCCCATACTAGAAATATATTCTATAATGTCATGCATTCCTTGACTATTATCAGAAACAACCGATGATCGATTCTCAAAATCATAGTCGATTGTAATACTAGGAATGTCGCTTTCTACTAAATAGCTTATTTCAGGATTGGTGAAATCCGCATTAGCAATGATAACTCCATCACAATTTCTAAACCTAGTATGTTCATAGTATGTTAGATTACGAGTACCGATATGGTGAGATATGAAGGTAATATCATACCCTTGTGCTTCACATCCATCTTTAATTGCTGAGAGAATTCCCGAGAAATACTCATGTTGAATACCAGATTGTGTTTTATCCTCAAATAATACACCGATACTATAGGAATGATTCGTTTTTAGTACCCGAGCAGAAGCATTAGGAATGTAACCCATTTCTTTTGCAACGCTTTGTACATATTCAATTGTCTTTGAATTAATATCAGTAGCTTTACCACTAAGTGCTTTACTAACTGATGCTATAGATAATCCACATTTCAGTGCTATGTCCTTTATGGTAACCATCGGGTTTCTCCTACTTTCCTTTATTATAAAATACTATGAACTAAAATTCAAGATTCTTCTCAGTTTCTTTATTAAATAAATGAACAACATTTCCATTAAATCCAAATTTTAATATCTTACCAATATAATTTATATAAGTACCATTATTTTGAATAATAGCAATAATGTCATTTTGAAATTCATTTTTACTAGAATTATACTTGTCACCTATGATTTCAGCGTGAATGTGACTTGATGCCCCCATTAATTCAGACACATGAACCTTACATTCAAGGCCTTCTTCTTCGATAGAAATATGATCAGGTCTTACACCCAAAGTAATCTTTTGTGCTTTAACACTATGATTACGTAATCTTTCTTGTTTTTCTTCACTTGGAATTACAGAATACCCATTTTCTAATACGACCTTGTACTTACCATCATTACACAATAAATCCGCATCAAAATAATTCATTCTCGGACTTCCAATAAATCCAGAAACAAATAAATTTCTTGGATGTTCATAAACATCCTGTGGAGCATCAATTTGTTGGATAATCCCATCTTTCATAATAACGATTCTATCCCCTAAAGTCATAGCCTCTATTTGATCATGAGTTACATAAATAAATGTTGTCTTAATCTTTTCCCGCAAATTGATAATTTCTGCTCTCATTTGATTCCGCAGTTTGGCATCTAAATTTGATAATGGTTCATCCATTAACAAAACCTTAGGATTTCTTACAATGGCTCTCCCAATTGCAACTCTTTGACGTTGTCCTCCTGATAGATTTTTTGGTTTTCTATTTAGCAGTTCTTCAATATCTAATAGTTTTGTAGCAGCAAGCACTCTTTCTTCAATCTCTTTTGGTTTTAAATGACGAACATTATCAGGTTTATCAGGTAATGGATCTTTGTATTTTACAAATTTTAGCGGATATGCAATATTATCATAAACAGTCATATGAGGATATAAAGCATAGCTTTGGAAAACCATTGCGATATCTCTATCCTTTGGTTC
>JAEZSA010000169.1 GCA_023422115.1 Bacillota bacterium
TTTATAAAATCTTAAAGTGTATCGGTTTATCTTTAAATAATTACCCCTACACGGAAAAAGAAATGAATCAAAACTTTATTTCTCCTATGAAAGCTGGAGATTTGTTTCGCAAGTATCCGGAATTAATAGCAGAAACAGCAAATATCAATGCTCAATGCAATCTTACCATTGAATTTGGGAATTATAAAATGCCAGTTTATGCCAGTGATATTGAAAATAAAGATCATTACTTAAAAGAATTAGCGATGATTGGTCTAAATAAAAGACTAAAGGGAAAAGTTTTAGATTATGAGAAATATCGCCAACGTTTGCTATATGAATTGGAAATTATTATTAAAATGGGTTATAGTGATTACTTTATCATTGTCTATGATTTTGTAAAGTACGCTAAAAAAGCAGGGATTTTAGTGGGGCCCGGCAGAGGATCAGCGCCAAGTTCTTTGGTTGCTTATTCGCTGGGAATCACGGATATTGATCCACTAGAATATGATTTGTTGTTTGAACGGTTTTTAAATCCTGAACGTATTTCTATGCCTGATATAGACATGGATTTTCCTGATAATCGTAGAGATGAAGTCATAGAATATGTTGGTAGAAAATATGGAAGTGAAAAAGTTGCCCATATTTCAACCTTTGGTACATTTGGAGTGCGTTTAGCAATCCGTGATGTCGCTCGAGTTATGAAAATGAGCGATATGTATCTAAATGAAATTCTGAAATACACTAGTAATCGTTTTGAAACAATGGCTGAAATTATTCAAGATAGTCCATTATTTCAGAAAATGATTCAAGAAAATGATCCAGTAAAATATCTTGTTTCTTTGGTATATAAATTAGAAGGATTACCACGTCATATATCAACTCATGCTGCGGGAATTATTATAGCAGATACCGATTTGGTTCATTACACTCCATTACAAGAGGGGATTAATGGTCTCTCACAAACGCAATATGAAGCAAGCGATTTAGAAAAAATTGGATTAGTAAAAATAGATTTTTTGGGTATTCGTAATCTTACAATCATTGATGAAGTGATTTCTAAAACAGGAGATAACATCAATGTAAATACAATTCCTCTTGATGATGAGCAAACCTACAAAATGATAGCTAGTGGGGATACAGATGGCTTATTTCAATTGGAATCTGGAGGAATGCGTAAAACATTAATAATGATGAAAACAAGTGAGTTTAACGATATTGTGAATGCCATTGCCTTATTTAGACCAGGGCCAAAAGATATGATTCCTTCTTTTGTTAAACGAAAATTTGGCCAAGAAAAGATTGAATATCTTCATCCAGAATTGAAGGATATTTTAAAATCAACGTATGGAATTATTGTTTATCAAGAACAAGTTATCCAAATTGCGCAGAAATTTGCTGGTTATACAGCAGGCCAAGCAGACCTTTTAAGGCGAGCTATTTCGAAAAAAACAGCGAGTGTATTGGTAGCAGAACGTGAAAGGTTTGTTTCTAAAGCAACAAATAAAGGACACTCATTAGCAATCAGTAATGAAGTTTATGATTATATTGTTAAGTTTGCCAATTACGGCTTCAACAAATCACATTCTGTGGCATATGCCTTGATTGCTTATCAAATGGGTTACTTGAAAAGTCACTATTACAAGTATTTTATGGCAGTATTAATGAGCAATACAATAGGAAGTATTCGCTTGATAAAAACGTATATAAAGAACTGTAACCGCCGAAATATAAAGGTTTTTCTCCCTTCAATCAATCATAGTGGTTCTGATTTTGTTGTTACTGATGAAGGAATTTATTATTCCTTTTTAGGAATTATGAATTTAGGAGCCTTAACCCTTACTTCATTATTAGGAGAGCGCGAGAAAAATGGCCTTTATCAAACTTATGATGAATTTGTAAGTAGAACTAAGGATATTCTCAATAAAAGAATTGTTGAGAGCATGATTTATGCAGGTGCACTTGACGATTTCCAAATTCCTCGCAAGCAAATGGTTTTAGAATATGACACAAGTTTAGAGCTAGCGAATTATGGAGCAATATTAAAGGATAAGTTATCAGAGCATATTTTTAAGGAAGAAGAATATAGTTTCGAAGAAATCTCGCGACTAGAAAGAGAATATTTAGGATTTAATCTAAAATATAATATTTTCATGAAATATCCAAACGAAAAGGAGAAAACCAAAGCGATTGCTATTTCTGATTTGATTATTGGACAAAAACAAAAGATTCTATTCACCATTGATCGAATTAAAGTTATTAAAACAAAAAACAACGAGGAAATGGCTTTTTTAGAGATTAATGATGATGCGGACAGTATAGATGCTGTTATTTTCCCTAAGGTTTATCAAGAACATATGGCAAAATTAAACTATGGTATTGTTTATATTGGGGAAGGTAAAGTCGACATTCGTGATAATAAAAAGCAAATGATTCTAGAAAATATTTTTGTTGTGAAATAAAAAAAATATGATATAATAATGAATTATTACTGATAAAGATAGATAAAAATATAGAGGTATGGTATGATCAAAAAAATAGGTGTTTTAACATCAGGTGGCGACGCTCCTGGTATGAATGCAGCAATCAGAGCTGTTGTTCGTACAGCAATTCAAAAAGGGATTGAAGTTTATGGAATTCATGATGGGTTTCTCGGAATGTATGAAGGTCGTATTGAAAGATTATATCGAAAGTCTGTTTCAGAAAAACTAGGCCTTGGAGGAACATTCTTAGGCACGGCACGATTAAAAGATTTTTCTAAACCAGAAGTTCGTCAAGTTGCCATTGACAATTTAAGTATTTATGGGATTGATGCTGTTGTTGCTATTGGTGGTGATGGTACTTATCGAGGGGCTTTGGCGCTTTCTAAAATGGGAATTCATACCATCGGTGTTCCAGGAACAATTGATAATGACATTAGTGGAACAGATTTTACTATTGGTTTTGATACGGCTTTAAATACAGTAGTAGAAGCAGTCGATAAACTACGTGATACTTCAAGTAGTCATCGACGCTGTAGTATTATTGAAGTAATGGGTCGAAACTGTGGTGATATTGCAGTTTGGACAGCCATTGCAGTTGGTGCTGAATTTGTTGTCAGTAAAGAAACCGGATTTGATTTACAAGCAATCCTAGATAATGTCACTCAAGCAGCAAAAGCAAAAAATCATGCGATTATTATCGCTGCTGAAAACATGGTAGATGTAAATTGGTTAGCCAAAGAAGTGAGTGAAAAAACTCCTTTTGATGCGAGAGCAACTATTTTAGGACATATTCAACGTGGAGGAAGGCCAACAGCGAAAGATCGTGTATTGGCTTCAGAAATGGGCTATAAAGCAGTAGAAGCATTATTAAATGATGAAACTGGTGTTTGTGTGTGTCAACGAAATAATCAAATTGTAACGATTCCAATCAATGATGCACTAGGGGATGATACCCCTCCAGTTTTGGAAAAATATAAAGTATTTAAGGTTTTGTGGTAGGAGTAACACTATGAAAATAAAAAATAAAAAAACATGCTATGTAACTACTCCAATTTATTATTCCAGTGGACATGTTCATATTGGTAATTCATATACAACGATCGCTTGTGATGTGTTTGCTAGATATCATCGTTTCAAAGGGGATGATACATTCTATTTAACAGGAATGGACGAGCATGGATTAAAAATTGAAGAAGCAGCAAAGAAGATGGGTAAGGATCCACAGGATTTTGTGAATCAAATTGCTAGTGATACAAGAGCATTATGGAAAGACCTAGACATTACCAATGATGATTTTATTCAAACATCAGAATTACGTCACACAAAAGTAGTCCAACAAATTTTTGAACAATTATTACAAAAAGACGATATTTATCTTGGATATTATGAAGGAGACTACTGTGTATCTTGTGAAGCCTTCTTCACCAAAACACAGGTTGGGGAACAATGTATATGTCCTGATTGTGGAAAACCAACCAGAAAGATTAAAGAAGAAAGTTATTTTCTAAATTTAAAGAAGTATAGTAATAGATTATTACACCATATTGCTGATCATCCTGATTTTATTCAACCAGAATCACGTCGTAATGAAGTAGTTTCCTTTATTGAACAAGGACTAGAAGATTTATGTGTAAGTAGAACTTCTTTTAAATGGGGAATTCCAGTTTTAAGTAATCCAAAACATGTTGTATATGTATGGATAGATGCTTTATGTAATTACATTACCGCTTTGGGATATGGTTCAAGCAATCCAGAATTATTTGAGAAATATTGGTTAAAAGGCGATACGATTGCTCATGTAGTAGGAAAAGATATTCTTCGCTTTCACGCAATTTTTTGGCCTATTATTTTAATGGCATTAGATATTCCGCTTAACTTCAAATTATATGTTCATGGCTGGGTATTAATGAAAGAAGGGAAAATGTCGAAATCAGTGGGAAACATGGTTTACCCACAAGATGTAACCTCTCGATATGGACTGGATTCTTTACGCTATTATTTGGTTAGAGAAATGCCACTGGGAAATGATTGTTTGTTTTCTTATGATCGTTTTGTTGAGCGTTATAATACTGATTTAGCCAATGATTTGGGTAACCTTGTTAGTAGAACCATTGCCATGATTAATAAGTATTTTGAGGGCTATGTTCAAAAACCAAAGCAAACATTCAATCCAAACAGCATGCAGTTAGCTAATCTTGCGAGTGAAACCATTGAAAAATACCAAGATGCCTTTACTAATTTCCGCTTTCAAAGTGGTTTGATTGAAGTATGGAACTTGGTAAGTCGTGCTAATAAATACATTGACGAAACATCTCCTTGGGTTCTTG
>JAEZSA010000165.1 GCA_023422115.1 Bacillota bacterium
ATAATGTACAGCACATTCTTAATGGGTGGCTTGGACGTGTTTTTTTATTTTATTGCTCCTATTTTGTGTATAAGTTTAGGTATTGGAATTGGAATTATCTTATTTCGTAATTATTACAATAAAACGAAAAAGACAGCTAACAAGATAATTGAAGATGCCAAAAAGCTTGCAGAAGAGAATCGTCGTAAAGAGGTTCTTGAAACAAAGCAAGAAACACATTTGTTGAAACAAGAAGCGGATAAAGAAATTCGCCAATTGAAACAAGATGCTGATAAAGAAATAAAAGAAAGAAAAAAATCAGCAAGTGATCTAGAACAAAAACTATTACAAAGAGAAGAACGTTTAGATAACAGAAGTAATAATCTAGATAAACGTGAGGAGACCTTAAATCAAAAAGAACACAAGATTGATCAACTAAAAGCTGAAGCAGAAAAGCAATACAGCAAAGTAGAAGATTTAATCGAAGAGCAAAACAAAAAATTAATTGAAATTTCAAAATTGAACGTTGACGATGCAAAGAAATTAATTTTAGAGCGAGTTGAAGAAGATATGTCTTTAGAAATCGCGGTAATAATTAAAGAAGCAGAAGAAAAAGCAAAATTAGAATCTAGTCGTAAGGCACAAACACTGCTGGCAAATGCGATTCAACAATATGCAAATGAAGCAGTTAGCGAAAAAACAGTATCAGTAGTACCGCTTCCTAATGATGAAATGAAGGGGCGTATAATCGGTCGTGAAGGTCGTAATATTCGTGCCATTGAAGCATCTACAGGAGTTGATTTGATCATTGATGATACTCCAGAAGCAGTAGTTTTATCTTCTTTTGATCCAATTCGTCGTGAAGTAGCAAGAAGAACACTAGAAACATTGATTGCAGATGGTAGAATTCAACCATCTAGAATTGAAGAATTAGTAACAAAATTTAATAAGGAATTAGATGTAGAATTAAGAGAAACTGGCGAGAAAGCTGTCTTCGATACTGGTATAGGTAAAATGCATCCAGAACTTATTAAACTCATTGGCAGATTAAAATTCAGAACAAGTTATGGACAAAATGCTTTATCACATTCTCTAGAAGTCGCTTACTTAAGTGGTAAATTAGCGGTAGAGATAGGTGAAAATGAAACATTGGCTCGTAGAGCAGGGTTATTACATGATATTGGTAAAGCTGCTGATCACGAGATGGAAGGTAGTCATGTTGACATAGGGTTGGAATTAGCTCGCCGATATCGTGAAAATGCTACAGTAATTGATGCAATCGGTTCTCATCATGGGGATATCGAACCAACAACGATTATTTCTCAATTAGTAGCAGCAGCCGATGTATTATCAGCAGCAAGACCTGGTGCAAGAAGTGAATCATTAGAAAACTATATTAAACGATTAACTCAATTGGAAGATATTTGTAATGAATTCAAGGGAGTTGAGAAATCTTATGCCTTACAAGCAGGACGAGAAATTAGAATTTTGGTTAAACCAGATGAAATCAACGATGTTGAAGCACATAAATTGGCAAGAGACATTCGCTTAAAGATTGAAAATAATTTAAATTATCCTGGAACGATTAAAGTAACGGTAATAAGAGAGACAAGAGTTAGCGAAACAGCTAAATAATGAATTTGAAGATTAAGCACTGTATCAAATATATTTATGCTACAGTGCTTTTTTATTTGATATCAATAGTAGTTAATGGTATAATACATATAGATGGAGTAAATTATGAGAATATTAATAGTAGGTGATGTTTTTTCAAAGTTGGGAAGAGAATCCCTAGAAAGAAACGTAAAAAGAATTCGTCAAACTGAGAAAATAAATTTTTTAATTGTTAATGGAGAAAATATCTCCCATGGGAAAGGGATGAATCAAGGGCATTATAAATGGCTTTTAGAGCAAGGTGTCAATGTAATCACATTGGGTAATCATGCATTTAATCAACGAAGTATTTATGAGTTTATCGATGATGTTAATAATGTAGTTCGTCCTTATAATTATGCAACCACTGAACATGGAAAAGGATATAGTACTGTTAATTATAATGGCTTGAAAATTACTGTTTTTCAAATGATGGGAAGAATTTTAATGAATAATGATTTTTTGTGTCCCTTTATTGAAACAAAAAAATTATTAGAAGAAGTGAATAGCGATATTTACATTTGTGATTTTCACGCAGAAGCAACTAGTGAGAAAATTGCTTTTGGGTATGCTTTCAGTGGAAAAGTACAAATCGTTTTTGGAACTCATACTCATGTACAAACAAATGATGCTCGTATTCTTGATGGTGGAACTGCTTATATTACTGATGTTGGTATGACAGGACCTCTTGATGGTGTGATTGGAGTAGAAAAAGAAGTGATTTTGGATCGCTATTTAAATGAGGGGAAACAGCGATTTAAACCTCAAGAAACTGGAAAAAGCCAATTTAGTGCAATTATTGTTGATATTGATGAAAATACTAAAAAAGCAACAAACATTCAAACAGTTCATATGATTGAATAACTAAAGTGTAGTATTGGAAAATACTGCACTTTTTTTGTTATATAAAAGACTTGATTCAATTATCAAGTTGGTAAAAAATAAGAATGATAAAATTATTTTAGGACTATAAATATTTTCTCGATATTTTTATATAATACTAAGAGCGATTGTAAATACTTTTCGTAATTAATGAAGAAAGAAATCAATCTGTTTCAGTTAAATGATACAATAGTTTATGATAATTCATCAATATGCTGTTGTAATCATAAAAAAAATCATATATAATAAATAAAAGGTGGAAAATATGCAAAAAAACTTACCCGTATTAGAAACAAAAAGATTAATTCTTAGAGAAATAGAGGATAAAGATTGTTTTGATATGTATGAATATGCCCATCTTTCTTACATAGGTCCTTCTGCAGGATGGGAACCGCATACCAATCTGACAAACACAAAAAATATCATTAAACTATTCAAAGGTAAAATTGATTATGGGCAATTAGGTGTTTTTGCTGTTGTTCTAAAAGAAAATAATAAGATGATAGGAACCATTGAACTTCATTCTTTTGTAAAGGGGTTTAAAGCTGAATTAGGGTATACAATCAATCCTTATTATTGGGGAAAAGGGTATGCCTTTGAAGCCTCTAAAGCAGTTATTGCCTGGGGATTTGACTATTTAGAATTGAAGAGAATTGAATGCATTATGTTTTGTGCAAATCAACAATCAGTTAGGGTTTGTGAGAAACTTGGACTAACATCGGAAGGAAAGAGAAAAAAGGGATATATGTTATATGATGGAACAGTAAATGATGTATTATGTTATTCCATCGTTGATGAAGAATTCTATGAGAGAATTAGAAATCATACTTGGGAAAGTGAGTAATTATGAAAAAATTTGAAAGTGTCTTTACCTTTGTTGTTTCACTAATAGCGTTTATAGCAATCATTGTTGTGATTTTTATTGGAATAAAAAATAAAGATGAAGGAAGTGATAGTACTATGCAAGAAGAAGTAACTAAAATAGAAACAGGGGAATTTAATAAAATTCATATCAGTTTGGCAAATAGTAACATTCAGGTATTAGATAGTATCGATGAAACCATAAAGATAGTATATTATGAAAGAGAAGCAAATACATATACTTATACAACCGAAGATGGCTTTTTACAATTAATTGAACATACACATTTTTCTCTGTTCTCTTGTCAAGGATTTAATTTTAAGACAGAAACAGCGAAATTATACTTACCTATAGATTGGCAAGGCATATTAAAAATTGAAGCGACCAATGGGTTTTTAAAGTTGGAAAACCGAACAGGACTAAAAAGAATAGCGATGTATAGTACCAATGGGTCGATAACCTTGGCTAATGTTGAAGTTGCAGAATATGCCGACTTGGATACCACTAATGGTTCTATTGATATTAACGGTGTAAAAGCAGGGAAATACGTTAAAGCAGAATCAACCAATGGTGCTATTGTATTAAATGATGTTGAAGCAGTAGAGTATATATCAGTAGAAACAACAAATGGACAAATTGATTGTACAAAAACAATTAGTGAAGAATTGAATTTGGATACCACCAATGGAGATATAGATGTTCATGAAGCGACATTTCAAACAATCAAAGCAGATACTACCAATAGTAGCATTAATGTAACGATAAAGGGAGTTAAAGAAGATTTCAATATTGAAATGGATACGGTAAATGGAAGTGTCTATCTCAATGGAGAAAAGGTTAGCAAAGGAACGATTAGCACAGGAAAAGAGAAAGACATAACGTTAATCACAACAAACGGGTCTGTTCGTTTGAGTTTTATAGAATAAAGAAAAAACGAGTCAAAATATAATGACTCGTTTTTATTTAATTCTTTTTAGTTTTGTCTATATAATGACATCAGCAATCCCTAGAATGTTGAATGTTT
>JAEZSA010000178.1 GCA_023422115.1 Bacillota bacterium
TACCATCTTTTCCTTTACTTTTACTAGAAGTTTTGTTACGATTTAAATTAAGGAGAAAGTAACAATGAAACAAAAACTTAGGTTACTCATCATCATGGCTTTCTTGTGTTTGCTTGTTGGTTGTCAAGAAAAGCAAGTTCAAATTCGCTTTGTTGATTGGGACAACACCATTATTTCAGAAGCAGAATTATCGCAAGGAGAAGCCATTGTAGCTCCTGAAATCCCTAATCGTGAAGGATATGTCTTTACAGGATGGAGTGAAGACTTCACGATTGCTACTCAAGATCTTACTGTAGTGGCACAATATGATGTTAGAGCATGGACCGTCACTTTTCACGGAATGAATCAAGAATTATTGAAAGAAGAAGTCGTATTACATAATCAAAATGCAACAGCTCCAGAGGTATCCAGTCCTAAGGGATATCATTTTATTGGTTGGGATAAAGATTATTCGCAAATTACTAGTGATGTCATTGTAACGGCTCAATTTACAATCAATACGTACCTTGTTCGTTTTATTGATGACCAAGGAGGATTATTGAAAGAAGAAACTGTTTCCTATCTTGGAGCAGCGACTGCACCAGAAGTAACTACTCCAATTGGATATCATTTTACTGGTTGGGACAAAGACTATTCAAACATCAGTAGTGATATGACCATCACGGCTCAATTTGAGATCAATCAGTATCAGGTACGGTTTTTTGATGATCAAGGAACCTTAGTAAAAGAAGAAACGATACTTCATAATGCCAATGCGACAGCTCCTATTGTTCTTGATCGTGAAAACGAAAACTTTAGCCATTGGGACAAAGACTTTACTCATGTTCATGAAAACATGGATGTCGTTGCTATTTTTATTGAAAAAGAATATACACTAACATTTTATGATGGAGCGATAAGAATGTATTTATCGATGACCAGTTATAAACCATCTGAGGAAGCAATTCTTCCCGTTCCAACAAAAGCTGGATACCGATTTTCTGGATGGTTTTTATCAGAAATCTCTCTTGCTGAAATCACACAAATTAGTCGCTCCTTTAAGGGGAACCTAACTCTCTATAGTCGTTGGGTAAAGATGGAAGAGAATCAAATGATAATTTCTGATAATTGGGAAGAATTTGTTCAAGTAAATAAAAATCCTCATTCCAGTGGGACTGGATATGTATATCAACCACAATTTCCATTAAATATTACCAATACAACAGTAACAGCCTTTGATTGGGCAAGTTCTAATACTAAAGTAGCAACAGTGAGTGCTTATTCATCAATATCAGTAGTTTCTCCAGGGTTTGCCATTATCACTGCTACTTTAAAAGAAGATCCTACTGTAGTCTATTACTGCATTGTAAAGACTTCCATAAATGGTGTTGCTAAAGCTACTTTACAAGAAGCAACAGCTCCAAATTATGTAACAGTTCGTTTTCGAATGAGTAATGCAGAAATTATTGAAAAGATTGTTCAAAAAGGGGGATTTGTAATTGCTCCAACTGCACCAGTAAAAGAAGGATCCATTTTCACTGGCTGGGTAGGTGAAAACGGGGAAACAATCTATAATATTACCAAGGATACTACTTATATTCCAACATATACACTAGGTCAAAACTCCTATGCTGGAAAAACTATTAGTATTCTCGGAGATAGTATTACTACTTATTTAGGTTATATTCCTAGTGAATTTGCTCATTTTTATCCTTATCCTACTGCAGATTTAGGAGATGTTAATCAAACTTGGTGGATGCAATTCATCAATTACTATGGAATGAAATTGTTGACCAATAATTCCTGGGGCGGAAGTGCAGTCGTAGGAAGTACAGCATCAGCAGCTCGTACGAAAGAAAGATTACAATACTTATATATCGGAGATATCAAACCTGATGTCATTCTTATTTTTATGGGAGCCAATGATGCAGGAAGTTCTTACATTACTGTAAACCAATTTGATACTGCTTACGCAGAAATGATTCAAAATATAAAAGATGAATCTCCTAATTCAGAGATTATTCTTTGCTTGCTTCCTCCTCTTTGGATATTTACAAAAGAAGAACAAGCAAGCTATAATGCAATTATTCAAAAATATGCCACAGAAAATGGATTTACTTATTTTGATTTTAATACTGCCTTTACAAGAGCTAGTAATTATCTTTATTTAGTCGATTCTGCTCATCCAAATAAAGCAGGAATGGATAAATTAGCAGAAGTAGCAATTAGAGATTTTATGGAAACAATTAAATAATAAGGTGATTAGATATGGAAAACTATTACAAAGAACTTCCGTCTGGATACAAAGAAATTAAGGTAATTGACGCCAAAAATAAAAAAACAATCGTGATATTCAATGTAGTGGCGATACTAATGATGGTACTTGCTGCTTTCCCTTTTTTGTTGTTTAAACCTGTAGAACAACCGATGAAAGTATCATTACCATTCTTATTAGTTTTAATGATCGGAATGGTTTCCTATATTATTTTACATGAATTGACTCATGGATTGGTGTATAAAATCTATACCAAACAAAAATTAACTTTTGGCCTAACATTATCTGTGGCATTTTGCGGAGTTCCTCATATCTATGTTAGTAAGAAGGTGGCATTACTGTCTGTGCTTGCTCCCTTTGTCGTGTTTTCTATCCTATTAATTCCAATATTAATAGGAATCCCAGCAAACTCAATTTATTTAGCGCTAGTGTTCATCTTCGCCATCCATTTTAGTGGTTGTGTTGGTGATTTATATGTCACTTTTACTTTGTTGAAATTAAAAGGAAAAGTATTAATGAATGATACGGGACCCAAACAAACATTTTACCAATTAGAAGAAACGGATTATCGATAAATGAAAAGACATGAATCAATTCATTCATAGTGTTTTAGTAAAACTAAGAATAAAATAGGAGGGTAGAATATGGAATTAGTAAGATCTTTGTGGGAAGAAAAGGATATCCCCGAGTTTCAAGAGTATTTGAAGACATTTTGTAATTTTGATAAGATTGAATGGAGTAAAAATTTATTAAATACAGAGATGCCTGTTCTAGCAATGAAAACTCCAGATATTCGAAAAATCGCGAAAGAAATAGCCAAAGGAAACTATTTATCTTTTTTAGATTTAATGATTTGGGAGTATTTTGAAAATACGACCATTAATGGATCTTTAATTTGTATGATAGATGATTTTGATTTACACGTAAAGTATTTAAATATCTATAGTGCGAAAGCAGATAACTGGGCAACCTGTGACCTATTATCCTTTCGCGTAAAGGGAAAAGAAGAACAATATTTTAATTTGATATTAGATTATATTCAAAGTGAAAAACCATTTGTTCGAAGAATCGGGATGTCTATTTGTTTTAAGCTTATTGAAAAAGAAGAGTATATTGAAAGAATATTTGATTTATTAGATCGTTTTACGAAAGAAGAGCATTACTATGTGAATATGATGAATGCTTGGCTACTTTGTGAATGTTTTATCAAACAAAGAGAAAAAACACTTTGCTATTTAGATCGTCATCATTTAAATAAATTTACAATTAACAAAGGCATTCAAAAATGTCGAGAGAGTTTTCGTGTTAGCCCAGAAGATAAAGAAATGCTTTTAAAGTATAAAATTAAAAAGTAATGAAAGGATTAGAGAAAAGCATGAATATAAAATTAGTGAAGTTATCCTATGAATACAAACAACAGTTATTTGATATGATGGATGAGTGGCTTTCTTTAGAAAAACACTTCTCTCCTTATATGATTAGACGAAATGATTACCATGACTTTGATTATTATTTAAGCCATCTTGAAATAAAAGAAGAAGAAAATGGTCGTGTTCCCGATTCAACATTTTTTTGTTTCGATGTTGATCGCAATATTTTTGTTGGAGCAGTGAATATTAGACACTATTTAAATGAAAGTTTATTGTTTGATGGAGGGCATATCGGAGATGGAATTAGACCATCGGAAAGAAGAAAAGGATATGCTACTGCTATGATTGGCCTTGCACTCGAAGAATGTAAGAAATTAGGAATTGCAAAAGTACTGATGGTTTGTGATAAAAATAATATTGGTTCATCAAAATCCATTATCAAAAATGGAGGTATTTTAGAAAATGAAATAGAATCAAATGGTGTATTACAGCAGCGTTATTGGATTAACTTATAATTTCTAATTAATGATTTAATAAATCTATCAAGGTAAGGGAGATGAGAAATTATGATCGATATCATTACCAGCTTGCTTTTTTATCCTTGTGCTGACGTAAATTGATGTAAAGAAAAAATAATGAAAATAATGGATTGATGTTAATAGGAAAGGGAAAAGATGACAAATTTGGAATGGTTATTATGTGGAGACCCTACTATTGTCCACTTGGTAAAAAAATATTTATTGGAAGAACCATCCTTATCGGATGATAAAGGTCTGATTGCAAAGTATCTAGAGTTGCTCGATCCAGTTACGCTTCAATGGGGGAATGGATATTATGGCCCAAAGTGGATCTCGACAAACTATACTCTACTAGAATTGAAGTATATGGAAATTTCACCTAATCATCCTCTTTACCAAAAGAGTTTATTGGGATATGTCGATTTCTGGCAAAGATTTATTCAAAAACGTAGTATGAAAGACATGGATTTATGCATTGTTGGTATGTTAGTAAATCTTATTGCTTATGGAAAAATAGAAGATAACAGATTATATCCGATGATAGACTACATTCTTGATTATGAAATGGCGGATGGTGGTTGGAATTGTTGTTGGAACAAAAAGCCAAAGCCAAAAATCAGTTCAGTTCATACGACAATGAATGTACTAGAAGGATTAACTGAATATGTAGTAAGTAACTATTCTTATCGTCAAAAAGAAGTAAAAGCTGCTGTAACCAAAGGAATTGCTGTATTACTTTCAAGAAACTTATATTTTGTGAAGGGAACAACAGAACCAATTCATAGTAGTATGATAGAGCATCACTACCCACCTCGTTGGAAATATGATTACCTAAGAATTCTTGAATTCCTTGCAAGAGAGAAATTTCCTTTGGTTAAAGAAATGATTCCTGCCTTAAATTTACTAGATAGTCATTTGGTGAAGGGAAAACTTACACGAGGATCAAAAATTTCAGGTATCATTCATTTTCCTATTGAAACAGGACGTTTTGGTAGATTTAATACCCTGAGAGCATATCTTGTTTTGAAACAATATAAACCAGAACGATATCAAGAGTTGATCAATCAACCTTTTGAATAAATAAAGAAAAAAAGGCGTTTTCAGCCTTTTTATTTTTTAAATTCCATATAAATTTTTTCATGAAATCCCTTTATTTTAGGAAATCTAGTTTTCTTACGATGGGTTTCGTAAAAACCAAGTTTTTGATAGATTTGAAGAGCAGTTTTGTTCGTGTCAACCACTTCTAAACAATAATGCTTTAGGGGAAGAAGTTTGATAACTTCTCGTAAAAGCGTAGTTGCAATACCTTTTCCTCTAGCAGATGGTTTCGTAGCAACACATTCGATATAACCAATATCACTCGGATAAGGCAGCTCATTATTAAAGTCCGATTTTAAAAAGAAATAAAAGAGAAATCCCTTTATTAGCCCTAAATTCTTTTGAAAAGTAGCTTTAGTAATCATCATTGCTCGTCTTTTATTGGTGGTACAAGCAAGGATGCCAACAATTTCATGATCTAGTTCTGCTACATAAAAAAACTCTTCTTGAAATGTAGAAACAAATAAATGATTTAATGTTTCTTTTGAATTTGTTATCGCTTTTAATTGATTATAATAACTATCAATAAAAATACTACATACTTCTTGATGGATACTATTCTTGTAATCTGTCATTGATTTGATTGTAATTTTGCTTTCTTCCATAACTTTTCCTTTTGTTTTAAACAGCTTTTTTCTTATCATAGTTGAAAATGTTTTCTTTGTCAACTGCCTATTATATCGATTGACTAATTTTTTGAAAAATGGTAAATTAAATATAGAAATAGTGTATGAAAAAATAGAGTAAAAGTAATTATGTTAAATAATTACTGTTTTTTTGTTTCTATTTTAATCAAGGAGAACTTTATGTATGCATTACTAGCTTTTTTTCCAATCGTATTAACCATTGTATTCATGACCATCTTCAACATGTCCGCAAAAAAAGCTTTACCCATTGCTTGGCTGCTTTATTTTGTCATTGGATTAGTATTTTGGGAAATGTCGTTTAGAACTCTAATTGCTTGTACGATTTATGGTTTTTTAAGTTCTTTAGATGTTATCGTGATTATTTTTGGTGCGATTGTCATCATGAATACCTTAAGAAAATCAGGAGGTATGCATACGATTAATAAAGGATTTTTGGCAATCACAAAAGATAGTAGAATCCAAGCATTAATTATTGGCTTTCTATTTGTTTCCTTTCTTGAGGGAGCAGCTGGTTTTGGTTCTCCTGCAGCATTAGCAGCACCAATGTTAATCAGTCTTGGCTTTCCTGCGATAGGAGCTGCTGTCCTTACTTTAATGTATGATTCGGTAGCAGTTTCTTGTGGTGCGGTTGGAACTCCGGTTTTAGTGTCATTATCGTTATTAAATGGAGCCATTGATGCAAATACCTTATCATCTTGGACTGTTTTCACAAATGCAATTGCTGCTGTTATTGTTCCTTTTTTAGGTGTTGCGATTCTAACGAAAATGTTTGGAAAAGAAAAATCGTTAAAACCAGCATTCGAAGTGTTTCCTTTTGCTTTATTTACAGGAATTTGTTTCTCAACATTCTATGTATTGATAAAAGTATTGATTGGATTTGAATTTGCTTCCTTATTAGGTTCTTTCATTAGTTTACCGATTGTTATTTTTGCAGCGAAGAAAGGATTTTTAATCCCCAAAAAGGTTTGGAGCTTTGAAGAAACAAAAACAAATCAAGTTATAGAAAAAGCAAATACTTCTCCGATTGAAGATCATCATATTAGTTTTGTAAAGGCATGGTTACCTTATGT
>JAEZSA010000179.1 GCA_023422115.1 Bacillota bacterium
CTTGAGATTGAAGTGAATGGGGCAATGCAAGTAAGGGAAAGAATGAGTGATGCTGTTTTCATCTTTATCGCACCACCCTCTTATGAAGTACTAGAAAAACGGTTAAAATCACGGGGAACTGAAGACACTGAACACATTAAAGAACGAATTGACAAAGCTAAAAAAGAATTGGGATTAGCTTATCAATACGATTACATTGTTGTAAATGATGAAGTTAAAAATGCAGCGGACAAAATTATCGCTATTATTAGAGCAGAGCATGCACGAACAGAAAGAACAATTCACAGATACAATGCACTACTGGGGGTGAAGAAAGATGATTAATTCGAATGATGGAATGCGTTACCCATCAATTGACCAACTAATTGAAGTTACAAAATCAAAGTATAAACTAGTAGTTGGTGTAGCGAAAAGAGCTCGAGAAATTGAACATGGAGCAGATGTTTTAATAACAAATCCTCACAATAAAAGAAGCATTGGTATTGCTTTAGAAGAAATTATTGAAGGAAAAGTTGAAATAACAGTCGCAGTAGAAACTGAAGAAGAACAAGAATAATTCCTATTATAGGAATTTTTTTTACTTTATTTTGTCTTGAGAATGTGATAATATAGAATTATAAGAAAAAGAATATTCTAGTTACTAATATATAATGGGAGGTGTGGTGTTCATGTTTGCAAAAGTTGTAGTTGATGTAAAATCATCCAATGTTGATATAACTTATACGTATCGCATTCCCGAAGAGTACCATGATTATATTAATGTTGGTAGCAGGGTACTTGTTAGCTTTGGGGTAAGAGAAATTCTAGGATATGTCATTGCGCTTGAAGATGAATCGAATTATACTGGACAAATCAAAGATATCCTAGATGTGCTTGATTACACCAAAGAATTAACCTTAGAACAGGTAGAATTAGCCCAAAAAATCAGTTCAGATACAAAGACGTTGATGATTAGTTCATTAAGCTTAATGTATCCATCCTTTTTAAAGACAAAGTATCGACGATACTTAACAATTAATAATTTTGTTGATCTCGATGCTGAACTGGCTTTGCTTTTTGCTGGAAAAAATAAAGTGCTAATTGATAAAGATATTTTGAAAGTTTTCAACAAAATAAAAAAAGAAGTTGAAAAGGGGAATATAGAAATTTCCTATGATAATTATTCTTATGGGAAAAATAAACAAGTAAAAAAATATGCCATCAATAGAAAAATGGCGAGCGATTTAACCGGACTAAATCAAAGAAGATATGATGTTATCACCTATATCACAAACAATCCAGAAGCAACCTTGGAAGATATCAGAGAAAATACGGGTTGTTCTAAAGAATTAGTTTATTCATTGGTGAAAAATAAATACCTAGTTTATAACGAAGTTCCACGAGTTAAGGAATTTACAATCGAAAAACAACCGATTCAATTAGAAAAATATAGTTTTGAAGAGCAAGAATTGCGCTATAAATATAGTCGCTTACAAGATAAGCCCTTTTTACTATATAGTAATGATGAAGCATTTAAATTAAAATTTTATTTGGATATCATCAATGAAACGTTGCAAGGAAATAAAAAAGTAGTATTACTTACCCCTACTTTAATTAGCCATTTTGAACATGTGCAATACTTTAAGAAAAAGATGGTTGGTTACCGAATTGTAAACTTTTCCAGTGATCTTAGTAATAATGAATTCTATGATAATTATATTACTGTGAAGAATGATAACTTTGATTTGATTATCACAACAAAAGTGGGGTTATTTTTACCACTAACAGAATTAGGAGCAATTATTGTTGTTGATGAAGGTAATATTAATTATTATAATGAAGCAACACCCAAGTATAGTATGATAGAAGTGGTAAAGTTTAGAGCGAATTATCATCAAGCAAAGTTAATTTTATCTACCTCTTCGCCAACGATTGAAACTTATTATAATTATTTTATTACGAAGTATTTCCTATTAAAACATGTTGTTCCTAAAACATATAACGTACAACTAATTGATTTGAAAGAAGAACCTGGGGATTTGTTAGTATCTGATTCTTTGAAGCAGAAAATTACAGAAACAATTGCGAGAAAAGAAATAGCAATGTTAATTTTAAACGCAAAAGGCTATAGTCATCATCTTGTATGTCGTAATTGCTCAACTGTGTTGAAATGCCAAAATTGTAAGATAGGATTATCTTATAACAAAAAGAAAGATGAAATCTATTGTCGCTATTGTGGTAACAAATTAACAAAGAAAAGTTGTGAGAATTGTGGTAGCACAGACCTACATTTGTATGCTGCTGGGTTAGATAAAGTTGCTGAAGTATTGCAAGCAGACTTTCCCCAAGCGAGAATCCTTCAATTAGATAGTGAAACCATTAGTGATTACCAGAGTTATCAAGATAATATTTTAAAAATAGAAGAACAAGAAGTAGATATTGTCATTGGAACCAATAACATTTTATCATTAAAAACTCCAGCAATCACTTTAATTGGATTATTGGATATTGATCGATTATTAAATATCAATGATTATAAAGCTTCAGAGCTGACTTACAGCCTATTAACAGATGCTTTAGCAAATGAAAAAGCAAAAGTGGTTATTCAAGGATATCATCTTGATCACTTTGCTATTTTAAATGGAATCCAACAGAATTTTGTTGACTTTTATAATGAAGAGATTAAATATCGCCAGGAATTTTTTTATCCACCATTTGCGGAAGCAAATCGTTTAATCATTAGTGGAGAGTTTAAAGCAATGTATCATTTTGCTAACTCATTAAAGAAATCATTCAATTATCTATTTAAAAATGAAGGAGTTATTTTAGGCCCTGTTTATCTTGCAAAATATATGGGATTACAACTCATTATTAAGCACAACGATTTTCCAAAACTAAATCGTATTATTGAAGAAGTTTCTAAAAACCTTGCTCACTATCAATTAACAATTAATTATGAACGTTATCCAAGAAACTTTTTCTAAGGAAGTGGAAAAATGAAAATTATATTTATGGGGACACCGCAATTTGCTGTCCCAATCCTCGAAGAAATAGCAAAACACCATGAAGTAGTATTAGTTGTTACTCAGCCAGATCAATATCACTTTAGAAAAAAAGAAATAATCTTTTCTCCAGTGAAGCAATGGGCGATTGCAAACAACTATTCAGTATTTCAACCAGTTAAAATTAGAACAGATTATCAACCCATTCTTGACTTAGAGGTAGACCTTATTGTAACCGCTGCTTATGGCCAAATTGTTGGTGAAAAAGTACTCAACCATCCTCGTTATAAAGCAATCAACATTCATGGTTCTTTATTACCAAAATATCGAGGTGGTGCTCCTATTCAACGAGCATTAATGAATGGAGATGAAAAAACCGGCATTACGATTATGTATATGGCTAAAAAAATGGATGCTGGTGATATCTTAGCCAAAGAAGAACTTCCTATCCTAGATAGTGATAACCAAGATACTTTATTTGTGAAACTAAGCCTTTTAGCGGTAACAATGATTCCTAAAGTATTAAAAGATTTAGAAAATGGGACCATTCAGGTAGTCCCTCAAAATGAGACAGAGG
>JAEZSA010000013.1 GCA_023422115.1 Bacillota bacterium
ATCAATTAAATAATCTGACTGCAACATAATTTCTTCATCGTGTTCAACAACAATTAATGTATTCCCCAAGTCACGCATTTCTTTTAAGGCACCCACTAGTTTTGCATTATCTCTTTGATGTAATCCAATAGATGGTTCATCTAGTACATATAAAATGCCTGTTAAATGCGATCCTATTTGTGTTGCCAGACGAATTCTTTGATTTTCACCACCAGATAAAGTGGCACTTGCACGAGATAATGTTAGATAATCCAAACCTACATTAACTAAAAATTGTAACCTTTGTTTGATTTCTTTTAACACTAAATTAGCGATATGGGTATCAGTCTCACTTAACTGTAGTTGATCTAAATATTCTAATGCTTCGATGACTGTTAATTCAGTAAGTTGATAAATATTTTTATCTCCAACAAGAACGCTTAATGCTTCTTTTGATAACCTCATTCCATGACATTCTGGACACTCATAATCAGCCAAATAAGAGTTATAATATTCACGTGCCATGCTTGATGTTGTTTGCAAATATCTTCGTTCAATTAAATTAGCAATTCCTTCAATATGTTGTGATTTTCTAATTATATTTTGACCACTTGTTACTATCTCATAGGGAATGGGTTCTTTAGAACCAAATAAAATGATGTTTTTATCTTCATCGCTTAAATCTTGATAGGGCTTGTCTAAATCGATATGATAATGATTTGTCATCTTTTCAAAAACTTGCCATTCAATATTATCTGTGTCAACAATATTCTTCAAGTAGCGTATAGCTCCCTCACGAATTGATATTTCTGGATCTGTTACTAATAGATTTTCATCCAATTTTTGTAATACCCCTAATCCTTTACATTCATTACAAGCTCCAAAAGGAGAATTAAATGAAAATAATCTTGGTTCTAATTTAGGAATAGAAAAATCGCAATAAGGACAAGCTAAATGCTGACTAAATAGATGCTCTACATCATTAATTGAAACAATAACCTTACCTTCTCCAAACTTCAATGCTGTTTCTAGTGAAGAATATAAGCGAGAGCGAATATCACTACGTAATTTTAGTCGATCAACAACAATTTCAATATTATGTCGTTTTGTTTTTTCTAAATCAATATTTTCTGAGATATCAATGATTTCTCCATTGACTCTAATTCTTGAGAATCCCTCTTTTTGAATCAAATCAATTGTTTTCTCATGAGTTCCCTTTTTCCCAAAAACAATTGGTGAAAAAATAATAATTCTAGAATCTTCATTCGCTTCAAATATTTTGTTAATCATTTCTTCAATTGTTTGAGAAGCGATTAACACATGATGCTCTGGGCAATATGCTTTTCCAATACGGGCATATAGTAATCGTAAGTAATCATATATTTCTGTGACTGTTCCCACCGTTGAACGTGGATTTTTACTCGTTGTTTTTTGGTCTATCGCGATTGCAGGGGACAAGCCTTCAATGGAATCTACGTCTGGTTTATTTACATTCCCTAAAAATTGTCGAGCATAAGCTGATAAACTTTCAACATATCTCCTTTGGCCTTCCGCATAGATTGTATCAAAGGCTAGTGAAGTTTTACCGCTTCCTGATAATCCTGTCATAACAACCAATTTCTCTTTCGGAATTTTAACATCAATATTTTTTAAGTTGTTTTCTCGTGCACCCTTTACAACGATATACTTTTGCATACAATCACCTTTTTACAATTTCTAAGAATTCCTCTTCGCTAATTATTTTAATTCCTAAACTAACAGCTTTATCTTTTTTGCTACCAGCATCGCTACCAACAATTACAAACGCTGTTTTTTTACTAACACTTGAAGTTGGAATTCCTCCTAAATCCTCAATGATTTTACTTGCTTCATCTCGGGTTAGGCTTTCTAGTTTTCCGGTTAACACAATCGACATACCAGAAAAAATCAAGTTTTCTGCTACCTTTTTACTTGTGATAGGATTAATTCCAAGTTGTTGTAATTCTTCGACTACCTCTTTATTTGATTCAAAATATTTCACTATACTACTCGCAATAGCTGGACCGATATCATTGATTTCCATCAAATGATCGTAATCAGTGTTCATCAATTCTGTCAGTGAAGTAAAATTAGTTGCCAATATTTTTGCTACCTTGGTACCAACAAATCGAATTCCTAAAGCAGTAATAACTCTATCAAGCGAGTTGTTTTTAGAGGTAGCGATTGCTGAAAGGAGAGTTGTAATGCTCTTTTCACCCAATCCCTCTATTTCAATTAACTCATTATAATATTTTTCAAGATGGTATATATCTGTGATTTTCTTGATATATCCACGATTATATAAATCCTCAACCAATTTTTCTCCTAAGCCATCAATATTCATGGCTGGTTTAGATGCAAAATAAATCAATGATGCAATTGTTCTACCTTCACATTGTTCGTTCTTACAATAATGAACCGCTTCATTTTCTTCACGAACTAATTTTTGATGACAAATAGGACATTTATCTATCATTTTAAATGGAAGTAAGTTGGTGGTTCTTCGTTCTAAATTTACTTTTACAACCTCAGGAATAATTTCTCCCGCTTTACGAACCACTACATAATCACCTATACGAATATCCCTATCGATTACAAAGTCTTCATTATTTAACGTTGCTCGTTGCACCAAACTACCTGCTATCATAATTGGTTTCAAAACAGCATTTGGAGTAATATTTCCTGTTCTGCCAATCGTAAAAATAATATCCATTAATTTTGTTTCAACTTCTTCCGCAGGGAACTTATAAGCAATTGCCCATTTTGGGCTTTTAATGGTATATCCAACTTCCTCTTGCATAGCAAAATCATTAACTTTGATTACGACACCATCTGTTTCATAAGCCAATTTTTTTCTTTCTGTTTTCCAATAATGTAAATAAGCGATGACTTCTTCAACATTATGGCAATATTGGTAATTAGGATTAATTTTAAAACCTAATTCCTGAAGTAATAATAAGGCTTCATTTTGATTTTTAATTCCATACTTTGCTGCATCAACAATCGTATAATTAAATATATCCAATTGTCTTTGAGCAGTGATATCACAATCTAATTGTCGTAAAGACCCCCCCGCTGCATTACGGGGATTTTTAAAGGGTTCTTCACCATTACTCTGTCTTTCATCATTCAACTTCTGAAAGACATCCTTGCTCATGTAAACTTCCCCTCGAACTTCTATATCAAGATTCTGTTTCAATTTCTGAGGTAAATTTTGAATGGTTTTCATGTTCGCTGTGATGTCTTCTCCAATATATCCATTTCCCCTAGTTGCTCCCTTTACAAATAATCCTTTTTTATATAGAGCACTACTAGCAATTCCATCAATCTTTAATTCGCAAATATAACTCGGTGTAAATCCCTCTTTTATAATTCGGGCATCAAATTCGCGGATTTCTGCCTCATTAAAAGCATTTGCAAGAGATAACATCGGTTTTTCATAGGTTACTTTCTTTAATTTTGTTTCTTTAACGTTATCACCAACTCTTTTTGTTGGTGAGTTTGGAAGAATATATTCTGGATATTGTTTTTCTAACATCTCTAATTCGCGTAATAAACTATCATATTCAACATCAGAGATGGAAGGATTGTCATTAATATGATATTCTTCACTATATCGATTTAAGTCGTTCACTAATTTTTCAATTCTTGCTTTCATATCCATAAAGTAAATCCTACCTTCGTTATATTATACCATATTACGGGAGTTTTTTAAACGAAAAAACAACTATTTTTACTCCACAAATAAAATAAATGTCATTTGTTTTTTTCTAAAAACCAATAAAAAAGATAGATAATTTTACTTTATCTATCTCTTGTTTTTTATTTTTTGTGTAAGGCTTTATGCGATAGCATAATGTTCGCTATTCTTT
>JAEZSA010000115.1 GCA_023422115.1 Bacillota bacterium
TATCTATATGGAGTATCATGGAAATGTCTGATGGTATCATCCAAAATTCTCGTGTGAAAATCGCTTAAAAGAAATTGAAATTCTCCAACTGCTTTTCCTACTTCATAAAACATTTTTTCTGATTCAATAATCTCATATGTCTTTGAACCATTGATATATTGCATGCAACGCCAATATCTATTCTTATAAATTACAATATCTTGTCCCAAGCGACTCGTAACAATATTTAATGTTGCTCGGTAAGGATCTCTACCTTCATAAATTAATTTTTTCTTAATATGTTCTGTTACTTCTTTAATGTTATGCATCATGCCAAATGGGCTATTAAAAACATGAGTGTTAATTTCTTGGAGAATATAATTACACTCTGGCATAACAACCACGTATGTTTTGTTAATATGACCACTTTCAATCTGTTTAATTTCCACAATTTTTTGTGAATTAAGAAATTCTTCTGCAACTTTTCGTAAATCTTGTGGTATTTCCTTATTATTCATATTTTTTCCCCTATCCCGTCAAAATTATTATAATAACTTTCATGATTTTTGTCAATCCAAAAAAAATGTTTCATTCTTTCTTTTATTCTTTTTATTCTTTACCTTTCTTATAAGAATATAAAGGCCATAAGAAATACCAAATGCTCCACAAACTTGTGCTAAAGCAATAATAATCGGATATAAAATGTATGAGAAATTAAAAATATTAATTAGTGGCCACACAGGAAGTGGTTCGTTTAAAAACATTAAATTTGTTCCTAGAAAAATATTAAGAATATATATACATAAACAAACAGCCAATAGACTAATCGTATAATCTTTGAAATCTTGTTTTTGGGGTTGAAAATAGCCAGTCACAGCCATTAATAATCCCACAAAGATTGCTAAACTATGATAAATTAAACTATGAAATGTTAATACATGAAGAAATGGATGAACTAATAATGCTGTTGATGGATAACAAACAAATGCTATTCCAGCGATAATTTGTCCATAAAAAATCCAAGACTCTCCTAATCTCTTTAGTTTTCCTTTCCCATAACTAGCAAACCCAAGCCCATAAATAAAGAGACTACAATAATAAAGTGGAATCCAATCGCTGAGAGTTGTTCCGATTCTAATTATTAGATTCCAAATAATTTTTAAAATTTCCAAGATTAAAACCACCCAGAAAATTATTCTCATCATTTTAGTAATTTTTTTAAAGGAACATTTGCATGTTAAAAGTAATAATCCTAATACTAGAATCAAACATAAAAAGATATATAAAAAATGTTCCCATCCCATTAATCCGGGAATATTACCAATGCCATTATTAGAAAAGAACTTCATAATAAACCTCACTTGTTCATAATGATTATATCTTGTTCTATTATCGCCATCGCCATAATTAATACGATCATATAATTCATGAAATAATAGCTAACATCAAAGAGACCATATAAGCCAGACAACCCAAAGCTAAAAATGACTATAACTTTTTTAATATTAATTTGGCGAAATAATAAATAATACTTTTGACCAAGGTGAAATAATAAGGCTCCAGCACCTAAAATGCCCGCTGTATAAAGTGTATGTAAAATTGTACTATGTCCCCAAGTATAGATTTCGCTACTTCCTGAGAAAGGAGCAAACATCCCATAACCAAACAAAGGTCTTTGTTTGAAAGCTTCAAATAATTCTTGGTAAATAGGAATTCTTCCATTGATGCTATTCAAATCTATTTTTAATACGTATTGATAAAAGCGATTAAAATACTCGGGGTAATAATAACCAGAGTAAACCAAAATAAAGGATAATCCCAACAGTAAAATATTGAATGTTGATAGAAAAGTCCATCTATCTTTTGCATACTTAATTGCAATTGGTAAAAGAATCAATGAGCCTAAAACCATAGAGAAAATAGAACCTCGAGAATAAGTTACAAGGATTGTTATCATCTGGCAAAAAGTAATTATTGTATAAATACTAGTTTTTACTCCTCTATTTACGATTGCTAAGTACAAAGTAAAAGGAAAGGTAAAAAGTAAAATTAGTCCAATATTGTTTGTAACACCCCATCCAACACTGATATCTTTTGATAATAAACTATCAATGAAATTTTCTTGAACGAAGTAATAAGTAATGACTTGGAGAATAATGAAAATACTCAAATAAGTCAATATTCTAGCTAAATCTTCAAATTTCATTTTTATTGTTGATACAAAAAATGAATAAAAGAATAAAAGTCCTAAAGAACATAACGCTACAAAACCCAATTGTCTTACCAGATATTCTGCTTTGGTAGCAATTCCACCGAGTATTAAAGATAGGCATAAAATAGCCAATCCAATAAAAAAACGCCCCATATTAATTTTTTCACGATATAGGATTAGATGAATCACTAAACCAACTATAGTAGACCCAGCAACAACATATAGGCTAAATGGAACCGTATAGGCATCGAAAGGATGCGAGAAAACAAAAGGCGTAAATATAATAATCGGAACGATTATTTTTATGTTTTTACAAAATATAAGCGACAAAAAAACAGCGATACCAATTGTTAACAGAGCAAAATTTTCTGCTTTTAAAAGGATACTGTTCTCTGCTTGTTTATGTATTTGTAAATAAGGATTCACCCAAAAAAAATAAAAAACCAATAAGATGACTAAAAGATATGTTTTTTCAAAAATAGTTTTTAATGATTTGCTCATACTTTTTCCTACATATTGACTTCCACTAATCTTATTATATCATTATATTTGTTTTTATTAAAGGACTATTTCAATTATACCTGTTTTTTCTTTTGTTTGTATACAATCGATGACAATAAAGAACTAGTAACATAACCGCTAAAATTGATAACCATGTCACCAATCATAGGACCTCGATCTTCTGCGAAGAATTGTAATAATTCCGCGGTTATCGCAACAAAAATACCAATCATAAACGATATCAATAGCCCTTTTGATTTTACATCCCAAGAAAAAAGAAAAGTAAAAAATCCTAAAATACCCATCACAAAAAACCAACCAAAATGGCCAAATAATTTTCTAACAATATTATGAAGTGTTGGATAATCAATCTCTATTTTTAAAAATTTCAAGCTCTCTATCGCTTTCAAAAATAAATTGGTAATCCAACTTGATTCACTAGATGAGATAGTACCACTTTGTAAAGACGAGAAATAAGCAACTAAAATACTAAAAACATACAAAATTAAGCAGCAGTAATTTGTTTTTTTCTTGTTTTCCATATGATCTCCATATTTTTAAAAAAGATGAGTTTCTACTCATCTATTTTTTTATTTAATTTCTCTGATAAAATGACGCTGATAATTCCTAAAGCAAAACATATTACACCAATAATTACATTCACTACATTGATACTAGCCAGTAAAGAATCTAAATTCATCCAAGTAATCACAAATGGCGATGCCACTAGTAATCCTAAAATAGTGAAGTACACTGTTTGATAATATTTTTTTAATAATAGATTAATCAGTTTTGACACATATACAACGCCCAAAACACCACCAGCAACAAAGAAGAAAACCGATAAGAAACTATTTAAAAGATTATTAAAGTCAAATGCTAATAGGCTCACTAATAAATCTTTGATATTTGTTACAATAAAAATATAATAACCAAAGGCCATTAAAACCAATGAACCACTAATCCCTGGAATAATCATGGAAGCAGCGGAAATAATTCCCATTAAAAATAAAATTATAATCACTACTATATTGATCTCTCCAGTAAAAGTATTGGGGTTATTAATGAATAGTAACCCTACCATAATGACAATAGCTATGATGAAAGCGATGATATCCTTAAGACTAATTTTCTTACTTTTTCTCACACTTGAATAGATGTTGGGAATGGAGCCGATGATTAAACCAATGAAAAACAAGATTGTTGGTAGAGGAAACAGTTCTAATAACTTAGCAATTGCTACAACAGAAAGAGTAATTCCAACAAGTACTCCCACTAATAG
>JAEZSA010000081.1 GCA_023422115.1 Bacillota bacterium
AGCACCCGATATTATCATTGCACGTGCTTTAAATGATTTCAATAAATCCCAAGCACTAGAAGCAAATAAAGAAATGGGAAGTCAAGCCTTACGAGTATTAGCGGTTGCAATAAAATATTTGGATGAAATTCCAAGTGAAGAAAACCTTAATAGTGAATATTTGGAAAAAGATTTTCACTTTATTGGCTTAGTGGGGATGATTGATCCTGCTCGACCAGAAGTGAAGGATGCCATTACTATTGCTACAGAAGCTGGTATCCGTACCATTATGATTACAGGAGATCATGTAATCACTGCTTCTGCTATCGCAACCCAATTAGGAATCCTACGTGAGGGAGAACTGGCGATTACCAGTGAAGAACTTCATCAATTGACTAATGAAGAATTATTTGAAAACATAGAAAAATATTCTGTTTATGCTCGTGTAGCCCCAGAAGACAAAGTGCGAATTGTTGATATGTGGCAGAAAAAGGGAAAAGTAGTAGCAATGACAGGAGATGGTGTCAACGATTCTCCAGCATTAAAAACTGCAGATATTGGATGTGCAATGGGAATTACTGGTACGGATGTTTCTAAAGAAGCAGCAGCAATGATTCTTGTTGATGACAACTTTGCAACCATCATCAATGCGGTTCGTGAGGGTCGAGGAATCTATGAAAATATTAAAAAAACTGTTCGATATTTGCTTTCGAGCAATATTGGTGAAATAATCACTATTTTGTTTGCTTCATTAATTACTGCTTTTTCCGGACTAGCTCTTGGAGTCCCTCTATTACCAATGCATTTGTTGTGGGTAAATCTTATTACAGATAGTCTTCCTGCTTTTGCAATTGGACTAGAAAAGCCAGACGAAAAAGTGATGAAGCAACAACCACGAGATAAAAAAGAAAGTTTCTTCGCTAATAAAATGGGCTTTTCTATTGCATGGCAAGGATTTTTAATTGGTATCTTGACTCTTGTTGCTTATATTATTGGTCACTCGATTAATCCAGATAATTATCTAGGGCAAACAATGGCGTTCCTTACCTTAGCAACGGTTCAATTGTTCCATGCCTTTAATGTGAAAAGTGAAAAGACAATATTTTCAGAACAAACATTTGATAATAAATATTTAATATTAGCATTCTTATTAGGATTAGGGCTACAATTGTTAATTATTTATGTTCAGCCATTGGCGAAAATTTTCAAACTTGAAGCATTAACTATTGTTCAACTAGCATTATGCTTCGGTTTGGCATTTATTGTAATTATTGTCAATGAAATTACAAAGTGGATTAAGAAACTTAAAAAATAGAAAAAAATCTTGATTTTTTCAAATTATTTTGATATAATAATAAGGGCGCTAAAGAATGCGCAATAAGAAAATTGATCTCCCCTAGTGGGAGATTTTTTCATATAATGAGGAGGAATTGATATGACAAAGTATATTTTTATTACTGGAGGAGTTGTTTCTAGTCTTGGAAAAGGAATTACAGCATCTTGTATTGGACGATTATTAAAAAACCGTGGTCTAAAAGTTTTCATGCAGAAATTTGATCCTTATATTAATGTGGATCCAGGAACAATGAGTCCTTACCAACATGGTGAAGTCTTTGTTACTGATGATGGTGCAGAAACGGATCTTGATTTAGGTCATTATGAACGTTTTATTGATGAAAATCTAACAAAATATTCGAATATTACTTCTGGTAAAATATATAAAAGTGTCATAGAAAAAGAAAGACGTGGTGACTACAATGGTGGAACAGTCCAAGTCATTCCTCATATTACCAATGAAATTAAGAATAAAATTCGTAGTGCTGCTCAAAATTCACAAGCGGATGTTATTATTACTGAAATCGGAGGAACCGTTGGAGATATTGAATCGCAACCATTTCTCGAAGCTATTAGACAATGGCGTCGTGAAGTTGGTTATGACAATACATTTTATATTCATACTACATTAGTTCCATTCTTACGCTCTGCCAATGAAATAAAAACAAAACCCACTCAACATAGTGTTAAAGAATTAAAATCTCTAGGAATTCAACCAGATATGATCGTTTTGCGTTCTGAAGTTAGTATTGAAGATAGTTATCGTGAGAAAATTTCTTTGTTTTGTGATGTTGATAAAGATGCTGTTGTTGTTGCAAAAGATGTACAAATTCTTTATGAAATGGTTTGTGAGTTTGAAAAGCAAAAAGTCGATCAATACATTTGCCATCATTTGAAATTAGAAACAGCACCTTTGAATATGGTGGAATGGAATGAATTGATAAAAAAGGTTAAAAAATTACATGGTGATGTTAAAATTGCATTAGTAGGAAAATACTCTGATTTACACGATGCATATTTGTCTATTAGTGAAGCCTTGAAGCATGCAGGTTATCAATTTGGGAAAAAAATAACGATTGATAGAATCAATTCTGAAAAAGTAAATGCTGAAAATGTAGAAGAGTTATTAAAAAATGCACAAGGAATATTAGTTCCAGGTGGCTTTGGTCCACGGGGAATCGAAGGTAAACTATTAGCATGTCAATATGCTCGTACGCATAAAATTCCTTATTTTGGAATTTGTTTAGGAATGCAAATTGCAGTTATTGAATATATGCAACATGTTGTTGGAATCAAAGATGCTAATTCTACTGAATTTGAAGAAAAAACAGCTAATCCTGTAATAGATTACTTACCAGAGCAATATAAAGGTATTTCATTAGGTGGTACTTTACGTCTTGGCTTGTATGATTGTAATATTAAAAAGGATTCTCGTGTATATCTTTCATATCAAAAAACAGAAATAAAAGAACGACATCGTCATCGATACGAATTCAATAACAAGTATCTTGACGTGTTAGAAAAATCAGGTATGATTGCTTCTGGAATCAATCCGCAAACAAATCTTGTAGAAATAGTAGAAATAGTGAATCATCCTTGGTTTGTTGCTTGTCAATTCCATCCAGAATTTTTATCGCGACCACAAAGACCTCATCCTTTATTTGTTGGATTTATCGAAGCTTGTTTAAAAAAATAGAAATTAATTTAGGGCGTTTATAAAAATACACGCTCTTTTTATGACATTATTGCCATTTTTAGCTGAATAAAAATGTAATATATCTAGAAAAAAACACGAATATAAGGTATAATATATAGAAGGTGAATAGGATGAATGATGCAAAAGAAAAATTACCAAAGCATATTGCTATCATCATGGATGGGAATGGAACCTGGGCAAAAAAGCGAGGATTACCAAGAAATTTAGGGCATCGTAAAGGAACTCAAACCCTAATTAATACAGTTAAGTATTGCCAACAAATTGGGATTGAATATTTAACAGTTTTTGCTTTTAGCACTGAAAACTGGTCAAGACCCAAAGAAGAAGTTGACTATTTAATGAAATTACCAGATATGTTCCTTGAAACTTATCGCAAAACAATGCGTGATAATGGAGTGAAATTTCGCGTTATAGGTCGCAAAGATAATCTAGATGAAAATCTTTTAAAGAAGATTGCTGATGTTGAAGAAGAAACAAAAGATAATAATAGTATCCATTTCACCCTTGCTTTTAATTATGGAGGAAAGGATGAGATTCTTTCAGCAGCCAAAAAAATTGCAATTGACTTGAAAGAAGAAAAAATTAAAATGGATGATCTTAATG
>JAEZSA010000004.1 GCA_023422115.1 Bacillota bacterium
TATTTCACTAACAAAATATAATGATCCACAGAAAACAACAATTTCATCTTTTGGTTTATTAAAAGCTTCTGTAAGCAATTCATCTAGATCAAAGGAAATCTTTTTATTGGGATTCTTTGATAAATCAAATAAGTAATCAGGAGTATCGCTACGTTTATAATGAAACATCGTAAAGATAATCTCATCCGCTAAATGGTCTAGTATAGAAATCATTTCATCTTTTGCTTTATCTTTTGAAACGGCAAAGATAATTGTCATCTTCTTGTTTTCTTTAATTGTTGCTAAGAATTCTGCCAAACGAGTAATACCATCAATATTATGAGCTCCATCAATGATAATATAAGGAGCAAGAGACAATACTTGTAATCTTCCTGGCCAATATATATTTTGATAACCTGCATAAATATCTTTATCTGAAATCTTAAAATCACAATGAGTACGTAGATAATTAATGGCTTCTAAAGCGACAGAACCATTTTCTGTTTGGTAATAACCTAATTTATTGGTTTTAAGATCACTATATTCTTTGTAATCAAAGATAGTTTCTGTTTTTGAGATACGAATATTTCTAATATCTTTTTTCTTGACTAAGATTAGCTGAGAACCAGTTTCTTTGCATCTTGCTTTAAAAATAGCATTTAATTGCTGATTTTCTAATGTAACTAAAGGAATATTAGGTTTCACGATTCCAACTTTATTCATCGCAATTTCTTCTAGCGTGTTTCCTAAGACTTTCATATGATCAAATGCTACATTAGTAATTACAGATAATAACGGAGTAACGACATTGGTACTATCCAGTAAACCACCTAAACCAACTTCTAAAATTACAATATCCAAATCTTTTAATTCACTAAAATAAATAAAAGCCATTAAGGTAATGAACTCGAAGAAAGTGGGTTGAACAATCCCTCTTTGTTCGATTTCATCGTATTTAGAAATAATGTAATTACCTATTCTCAATACATCTTCATCGGAAATATAATGATCATTATATTCAATTCTTTCATTGAATGAAATAACATAAGGAGAAACATACGTTCCAACTTGATATCCTGCTTGCATCAATACAGTTTTAATAAAAGAAACTGTAGAGCCTTTTCCATTTGTTCCCCCAACATGAACATACTTTATTTTATTTTGAGGTGAACCAAAGACTTCACATAATGAAAACATCTTTTGTAAGGAAGTCTTTGGAACAATTCTTTTTTGCGATTCAATCCATGATATTAATTCTTTAACATCACTAAACACAATATCAACTCTTTTCAGCCTTTCTACTCTAATTCTTGTAATAATTTCTCTAGTTCCAATAATTGTTGTTTGTAATTAGCAAGCTTTGTTTTTTCTGCTTCAATTTTCTCTTTTGGAGCTTTTAAAGCAAAGCCAGGATTTTGTAACATCTGTTCGCCACGCTTGATTTCTTGTAATACTTTTTCTTTATTACTGATTAACTTTTGTTTTTCTTCTTCAACATCTACCAAAGCCTTTAAAGGAACAATAACCGTTACCTTTGGTAATACTGTAACCATGGCTAGTTTCTTATCTAATTCTTTTGTTTCAATCGTTAAAGAAGAGTAATTTGTAAATTTGTTTAAGTAGTTGATATTTTTCTTGATGAATTTTGCTAGTTTCTCATCATGAGTCTCTAACAATAATTCAATTTTCTTACTGTTAGGTACATTCTTACTTGTTCTAATATTTCTAACTGCTGTTATTATATCATAAATTACTTCAATTTGATTAGCATCTCTATAATTATACTCTTTATTGATTAATGGCCAATCACTAATGGTGATACTACCTTCATTATACTTTTGATAGATTTCTTCGGTAACAAATGGCATGAATGGATGTAATAGTTTTAAGATAGCCGTTAGGCCATATCTCAGTACTGCACAAGTGTTAATCTTTTCTTCTTCAGACCCTGTTTGGAATGTAACTTTCGTCATCTCTAAATACCAAGATGCAAAATCACTCCAGGTAAACTTGTAAATTGCTTTCGCTGCTTCTCCAAAATCAAAACGTTCATAGTTTTCATCGGCTGCTTTAATCGTTTTATTTAAGCGACTTAAAATCCATTTATCTACTGTATTTAATAATTCTAGTTTAATTGGTTCGTTTTGATAGTTATTACTTTCAAAGTTCAAACCGATAAAACGAGAAATATTCCATATTTTATTAATAAAATTCCAAGCTGCTTCAATCTTTTCTTCTGAATAACGGAAGTCAAGTCCTGGAGCAGAGGATGTTGTAATGAAGTAACGTAGGCTATCAGCACCATATTTTTCAATGGCTTCTAGCATATCTACCCCATTACCCAATGATTTACTAATCTTACGACCGATTTCATCTCGAATAATACCATGAATCAATACTTTATGAAATGGTCTTTGGCCTAATAAGTATTGTGATTGGAAAGCCATTCTTGCTACCCAAAAAAAGATAATATCGTAACCTGTCACTAAAGTATCCGTAGGAAAGTATCGTTTAAAATCAAGAGTATCATTTGGCCAACCTAATGT
>JAEZSA010000078.1 GCA_023422115.1 Bacillota bacterium
ACCACAAAGAGTATAGATATCGCATTTTACATCCGTTCTTGCTGGTGAAGTTTTTAATAGTTTCACCATACGAAATTTTTGATATTTCATGTTCTCATCAACGGAAAAAATTCCTACTTCTTTGGGCAAGAAATTAGGAACTTCAAATTTTTCTTTTCCGTATTGACCAACACCCTGGCCACGTTCATTTAGGCTATCACACTTTAATTCGACTTTCTTCACAAGTTTCACCTTCTTTAATTATCGATAAACTCAAGAATATCTTTTAGAATTGGTTCATAATTTTGTGACATCAACATCAAATGGGTAATGCCCTCATATATTTTTAGTTGTCGATTTGGATTGGTACAGATAGAATATAAAAACTCGACAGATTGTTTTGGTACTAATTGATCGATAGTACCCCAACAAATCAAAACAGGGTTTTTAATTTCAACAAGATCCTTATTACAGTTTAATACAATATCTTTAAACTCATTATAAGCTTTCCAAATATAAGAACGTAGATACTTTCGTAAAACAAAACTTAATCCTGTAGAACTGTCACTTGCCACTGCCTTCAACAAGTTCTTATACGCTTCTTGATCTTTTGGCGATTTCTTTGCAATCGCCTTCTCTAAAGAACTGAAATTACGAGCACTAAACTCTGTCGTTGTAATCAGTGCTTTGGGATTAAAGTATTTATTAGCTGGTGCTAATAAAATAAGCTTGTTGAAATTACGAAAACTCGATAAACAACTTGCTAGGGCTCCTCCCATGGAAAAACCCATTACATCAATTTCTTCATAGCGACTATGAATATCATCAAATGTTTCTGTTAGGTGTCTAAAGGTATCTTCTTTATTAAACTTATCATAGTCATAATCATTTTCAGGACCATGACCAGGAAGAACAATTCGATGAACCAAATCATATCTTGTTTCTAAATGAGGAATTAAGACATCAAAGTCCGTCATATCACTTAAAAAGCCATGAATTAATAGAATGGCTCGTTTCATATTTTTCTTACGGGCAATCATTTTATGATAAGCAAGTCGCTTTTTTTCCAATACATCGGGTCGTAATAAGTAAATGACTCCTACGTAGATATAGTCATAACTTTCCAATAAGCGTTGCATTGAAGTGTTTTGTTCGTGTGTGTCTACTTTAATATCATAAATTCCTTTTTCTAAAATTACATATTCTGCTTTATCAAGCAATTTTTTTGCGACACCTTGATGATAATATTCTTTTTTTACTGCCAAACGATGGATAACAGCATAGCGATTATTGTTTAGCCATTGTCCTTGGACAATGTCTTTATAACTTTCTTCCTCTTGAAAAGAAACAACCAAAACACCGATAATTTTATTCTCGTCCGTACAAACTAGTACTTCATTTTGTTCCAGATCCTTGATAAATGTATTTGCATTGGGATATCCATCCGTATCTTGCCATTGGGTTGAATGATTGGAACGAAACAACTCTTTCGCATCATCAATCACACTAACGATTCCTAATATATCTTTAAATTCAGCTTTTCTTACTTGATAGCTCATTTGAACACCACAAAATATAAGATCACAAGAATCAATGCTGGAAGCATGTTTGCAACCTTTATCCTTTCTTTCATTAAGAAATTTAGTCCAATGCAGGCAACCATTGCATAGCCTACCATACTAAAGACAGCAATAAATTCAGCGCTCATAAAATCACCTAAGAACATTGCCGCTAATGTTAATCCCCCTTGATATAAAAGAACAGGTATTGCCGCAAACAAAACACCAAAGCCTAAAGAAGAAGCCAATACCAAAGCAGTCACCATATCGATGGCCGATTTTAAATATAAAGTGGTAGAATCTCCTAATGCTGCGTTAACACTACCAATAATTGCCATTGCACCAACACAAAATACTAAGGTAGCAGAAACAAAACCAAGAGAAAAAGAACCTTTCCCTAATTTCTTTTCAATTCGATTGCCCAAATTTTCTATATGAGTATCTATTTTTATGAGTTCTCCAATCATCATTCCTACCGATAAAGTAACAATGAGAATTAATTCATGCTGAGTGGCTATCGCTCCTGTAGTTGGATCAACTAGAAGCATTGTCCGCAAAACTCCAGCAATCCCAAATAATAAAACCACAATTCCAATTGCCTTTAACACAGAATCACAAATCTCTTTTTTAATAATTTTCTTTAATAATAATCCTAGGAAAGCTCCTCCTAGAATTGCTATAGCATTAACCAGTGATGCTACCATATATTCACACTTTCTATTTCAATTTAAATTTTAAAACCACCGCATTATGGTCACTATAAACAAAACTAACATTCTCACCATTTATGGTTACGACATTTTCTACACTAATTTCTTCAATATTATCAGAAATGATAAAACCATCGATGACTACAGAATAATTTACCCCTTCTTGATAAGGAATATCAGTGCTTCTACAAGTAGGATGTTCTTTGCTTGTGGCAAAATCATATCCTGTTGTTAGTTTCTCTTTGTCGAAAACATAAACCCATTCAGGGACAAATTGCTCTGTTGGGAACGTATTAATACTATCTGCAATATCGTGGTTAAAATCACCACCAACAATGACATAGTTTCCATTATTTTTTTCTCTATCTAAAATGGTATTTAATTTTTCTAATTGTAATTGACGATAAACCCCACCCTTATCATAAGCAGATAAATGCACGTTGATTAATACCAATTCTTTATCTCCAACAACAGGAATTCTTGTAATCATAAAACAACGGTCCAAATCAAAAAACTTGACTGGAAAAGATTCGTCGATTGGTAATTTATAGCGCATACTTTCTGTAATTTGATATTTGCTAAAGGTAGCAATTCCTCCTTTTACTGCCCCATGAGGATCGTTGAAAGGGTATAGTAAATAAGAACTATGAAAATTGTATGCAAAGCTACTAGCATAGTCATCAAAACTTTCACGAATCATTTCTAATTGATTCACTTTATAACTACGGGTAGACTCAATATCTACTTCTTGGAAAAAGGCAAAATCAGGTGTAAAACTACTTGTAATTCCAATTGCTCCATGGGTATTGGTTAATACGATGTCTTTACTTTGTGCAGTAGAATTTTTACCAGCAACTTCTGTTCCATCAAGCATAACACCACTATCCATAAAGAAAGAGAAATCTTTGGTATAGGCACCAAAACCGATATTCATTGTAATAATTGTATATTCTTCTCCAGTAACAATAGCTGTTTCCTGGT